>CANFCA010000156.1 GCA_947445045.1 Gallionellaceae bacterium | reverse complement strand
GATTCTTCAAAGGCGTTGGCAATGTCCGCGCTCAACGACAAGCCCAGAGGTTGATCGGTGATGATGGCTAAATCTAGGTCGGAATATGCATTGGCTGTGCGCTTGGCACGCGAGCCGAATGCCCAGACTTCATATTGTGGAACGTGGCGCGCTAGAATGTTGCGCACGATTTCCCAGTCACGCGGACTGAGGTCTATCGGCGGCGTGTCTGGGGTGGTCATGTGCGATTATTTTTTGCGATGAGTTGTTGGTACAGGTAGCGGGCTTCTTCTAAAAAATCAGGCGCGATTGTGTAAACGGCCTCGGCTTTTTCTTGGTTGTAGGTGTGGCTGCTGTTGGTGCGTGCTTGACGATAGTCTTTCCAGCGAGACCAGTCTGAGCGCAGCAAGCCTTTTTCATTGCCTGTGCGGATGAGGTTTTGAAATGTGCCTAAATCAAATTCTTCTGGGTTGGCGGTGGTCTCTTCCAAATAACGTTTGAGCATTTTGTGGCTGAGTTCATAGGTGAATTCAAAGCACTGAATCACCGAATTACGCAGTTGCTCAAACAGCCCTGAATCAGTTTGGGCTGCCGCTGATGTGGCATAGCCCAAACTTTTTTCGAGTTGGTGTATGGCATTTTCTAGCGGTGAAAAGTCGAGGCTCATATCACCCAGCGCGGTTGATTAGATACTGAGCAAGCAACGGAACAGGACGACCTGTCGCGCCTTTATCTTTGCCCGACTTCCACGCTGTGCCCGCGATGTCTAAATGTGCCCAGCGATAATCTTTGGTGAAGCGAGCAAGGAAGCATGCGGCAGTGATCGTGCCACCCGCACGTCCGCCGATGTTTTGCATGTCGGCAAAATTGCTGTCGAGTAGCGGTTGGTAGTCATCCCACAGCGGCATTTGCCAGATGCGGTCGTGTGTTTGTTCACCTGCGGCCAATAATTCTTGGGCAAGTTTTTCTTCGTTGCTGAACATGCCGCTGGCAACATGTCCCAGTGCGATGACACAAGCGCCTGTGAGGGTGGCGATGTCGATGACAGTGTCAGGATTAAACTTCGCAGAGTAGGTGAGTGCGTCGCACAAAATCAAGCGACCTTCGGCATCGGTGTTGAGGATTTCGATGGTCTGCCCCGACATGCTGGTGACAATGTCACCGGGCTTGGTGGCTTTGCCGCCGGGCATGTTTTCGCATGTGGGAATCACGCCGACAACGTTCAGCTTCAGCCCCATTTCGGCGATGGCTTGCATGGTGCCGAGTACGCTGGCTGCACCGCACATATCGTATTTCATCTCGTCCATTTCTGCGCCGGGTTTGAGGGAGATGCCGCCACTGTCAAACGTAACGCCTTTGCCGACCAGCACGATGGGCTTTTGTTTCTTGTCCGCACCGCTGTATTCCAGCGTGATGAGTTTGGCGGGTTCGACACTGCCACGTGTTACGGAAAGGAATGAACCCATGCCGAGTTTCAGCATGTCTTTTTCTTCCAGTACGGTAGTCTTGATGGATTTGTGCGCTTTACCCAAAGCCAATGCCTGAGTAGCGAGATATGTCGGAGTGCAGATGTTGCCCGGCAAATTGCCCAGCGTTTTGGTGAATGACATACCGTGGGCAATGGCGGTGGCTTGATCGAGAGTAGTCTTCAAATTTGCGGCAGGTTTGTCAGTTGTAACAAAAGTGATGTTCTTTAATGTGGCAGCCTTGGCTGGTTTGCTCTTCATGCCATCGGCACGGAAGGCTTGCTCGCTGGCGATGAACACTGCCTGTTTGATGACCCAGTTTGCGTCCTTGCCCATGACTTCATCAGTGATATACAACGCGGCATCTTTGGCTGGCGTGTCGTTCAACGCTTTGAACGTGGCACGCAAAATATCGATGCTGGTTTTGTTGTTCAATTCACTGGCTTTGCCTAAGCCAACCAATAACACTCGATCAGCTTCGATTCCAGCCAGTTTGTGCAACAGCAACGTGGAAGCCGCTTTGCCAGTCATGTCGCCATTTTTCACGACTTTGCTGATTTGCTGTGAGGCAGCTTTGTCGAGTTGTTGCGCTGCGGCTGATAATTTTCCGCCTTCGTAAACGCCCACTACGACACAACCGATCTTCAGCTTTTCCGCACTGCTTTGTTTTATGCTAAATTCCACGTGCTACTCCTTGAAATAAAAACGTTAGGCTTCGATGTCCGATTATCCGCAAGTTACACCCATAAAGTCAAAGCCAATGCGCATGGGCATTTTTCAACGCGCCTTGATAAGCGAATTCGCGGGTAATGGCTTGTTAGTATTTGCTGTGCTATTGGGCATTATCGTCATCAGTCAGTTGATACGATTGTTGAGCGAAGCAGTGAATGGCAAAGTTGCGGTGGATGGTGTTTTGGCATTGCTCGGCTTTAGCGCGATGAATTATCTGCCCGTACTGCTTTCCATCAGCTTGTTTATTTCCATTTTACTCACCATCTCACGCTGCTACCGTGACAGTGAAATGGTGGTGTGGTTCTCGTCTGGCATTGGTTTGTCGCGCTGGATCAAGCCAGTCCTGTGGTATGCCGTGCCTGTGGTGGCGTTGATTGCGCTACTGAGCTTGGTACTCACGCCTTGGGCATTGCTCAAGGCCGAGGAATATAAAAACAAATTGGAAAGTCGCGACGATGTGGCGGTAGCCACGCCAGGCATGTTCCGCGAATCGAAGCAGGCGGATCGAATTTATTTTGTCGAAAATGTCGATGCCGATTCGAATCGGATCAGCAACATTTTTGTGCAAACTCAGCAGGGCGAAAAAACCAGCACCATGGTAGCAAAGCAGGCTTTGCAGCAAACTTCGCCCAACGGAGAGCGTTTTTTAGTGCTGCTGAATGGCACCCGCTACGAAGGAATTCCCGGTCAGCGCGATTACAACATTGTGGAATTTGAACGCTATTCGATGCGCATTGATAGCGCACCTATTAAGCGGAGTGAGCCGCAAATGCGCATGATGACGACCTTGGCGTTATGGGAAAAACCGACCAGCTGGAATCTCTCGGAAATACATTGGCGATTTGGTTTGCCAATTAGCGCACTGATACTTGCGCTACTTTCCATCCCGTTGAGTTACGTCAATCCGCGTGCGGGGCGTTCGTTGAATTTGGTGATGGCATTGGTGTTGTATATGCTGTACAGCAATTTAATTAGCGTTAGTAATACGTGGGTGGGGCAAGGTAAAGTACCCGCAATCATTGGCATGTGGGGCATACATATTTTGATGCTGACAATTACGGTGTTGATGTTTTATCGACGCATGATGTTGTTTTCTACGCAACGTTCCTATGCAAAAGTGCGCGCTTATTTTAAAGGGCTGCGCAAATGAATTTACTCACGCGTTACATGGGTCGAGAAATATACGCCAGCATCGCGCTGGTGTTTGCAGCATTGCTGATGTTGTTTGCATTTTTGGATTTGATACACGAATTAAATTCAATCGGGCAGGGACAATATAGCTTGGCTTATGTGCTGTTGTTTGTGTTGTTGACCATACCGGGGCATATCTACGAATTGTTTCCCGTGGTGGTGTTAATCGGAACGATATTCGCCCTTGTGCAGATGGCGGCGAATTCTGAGATGACCGTTTATCGCGCTTCTGGGGCATCGTTGTGGCAGATGATAGGCGCGCTGTTCAAGATTGCTTTACCACTTATTATTTTGAGTTTCGTGTGCGGCGAAATACTTGCGCCGCCCAGTGAACGGATGGCGCAAAAGTTGCGTTTGAAAGCACAAAATTCGCAAGTTTCGCTGAAAGAATTTCGATCCGGTGTCTGGGTAAAAGATGACCTTAGTTTTGTGAATGTGAAGAGCGTGATGCCAGATAGCAGCTTGTCTAACATTGATATTTATCGTTTCGATGCCACCTATCATTTGCAAACTATTACCAATGCGAAACAGGCGGATTTTATTGAGCCGGGTGTGTGGCAATTGAAAGATGTGTTAGAAACACGTTTTGCCAAAGAAGGCGTAAGCACCGTGGCGCAGCCTAATCAAGCCTGGCATTCCGTGATGAACCCCGGAATTTTTAGTGTGCTGTTAGTTGTGCCTGAACAAATGTCAGCACTGGATTTGTACCACTACACTCAGCATCTGCGTGACAACCATCAAAAAAGTGCGCGCTATGAAATCGCCATGTGGGGAAAATTGGCGTACCCGATTGCGATATTGGTGATGATGATTTTAGCGCTGCCGTTTGCGGCATATCGACGACGTGCTGGTGGTATCAGCGGGATGATATTTTTGGGGATCGTGCTGGGGTTGTCATTCCACTTCTTTAGCAAGCTGGTCGGCAGCTTGGGCGCGCTGAATGATTGGCAGCCATTGTTTAGCGCGACAG
>CANFCA010000155.1 GCA_947445045.1 Gallionellaceae bacterium | reverse complement strand
ATTGAGCCATGCCCAATAGCCGTAGTCAGCAGATGCGGACGAATAATGTCGCCACCAGCGAATACACCCTTTTGCCCGGCAACCAAATAATTACGATCAGCCGAAACAGCGCCTTTGCCATTATTGAATTCTTCGAGACCCGTAAAGTCCACCGCCTGTCCGATTGCGGACACAATCAAATCGGCTTCAATATTTCGCTCAGTACCTTCGATATTTTTTACTTCAAGTTTTCCGCCAACGATTTTTGCTTCGCACTGCATCACGCGTAACGCGGTCGCGCGACCATCTGCGCCGCGCACAATGCCAATCGGCACTAAGCTACCGTGGATGTGAATACCTTCGGCAAGGGCTTGCTCAATTTCGTGTTTATTCGCCTGCATTTTGTCGATGGCAAAGATCGAAGTTAGCGTTACTTCAGCGCCTTCTTTTACTGAAATTTCAGCTACGTCATGTGCCATCTGACCCGCGATAGCCTGCTCGAAATCGGTAGGCTGCGAACTTTCCAAGTGACCCAAACGACGTGCGACCGTCGCCACGTCTATCGAGGTATCACCACCACCCACCACCACCACGCGCTTGCCAACGTGCTGGAGACGACCGTCATTAAAGGCTTTCAGGAATGCTGTCGCAGTCACCACATTGGGTGCGGCACTATCTTCAAGTGGCAATGCACGACCAGCTTGCGCACCCATGCCGAGAAACACGGCATCAAATTCCTCACGAATTTCTGCCAGCGTAATGTCTGTGCCCACGCGACAATTCATGCGTGTTTTTACCCCTAAATCAATAATGCGATTAATTTCAGAATCGAGTACATCACGCGGGGTACGGAAACCCGGAATACCGTAACGCATCATGCCACCCAGATGCTCATGCTCGTCGAACACCGTGACTTCATGCCCCTTTAAGGTGAGTTGATAAGCGCAAGATAAACTGGCCGGACCGCCACCGATGACCGCCACTTTTTTACCTGTCGGCTGCGCACTGGTGTTATATCCAAGATTGTTGGCGATTGCATATTCGCCAAGAAAATGTTCCACCGAGTTGATCCCGACGTGATCTTCCATGGCATTACGATTACAACCCGTTTCACACGGTGCAGGACACACACGCCCCATTACCGATGGGAAAGGATTGGCCTCAGTCAAACGCCGCCAAGCATATTCTTGCCAAGGCATCGTTGGCTTACCGTCTGCACCCATAGGGGGCTTTTCTGTTTGACGCACAATCGCCAAATAGCCACGTATATCTTCACCTGCTGGACAGCTTCCCTGACACGGCGGTGTGGATTGAATGTAAGTCGGACACTTGTGCGTGTAACTCGACTGCATAATCTTCTCGCTCAAGCGTCCTACTTTATTGTCTCCGTCTTTGTAACGACGGAACGTCATGGGTTGAGTTGTTTCAGTTGTTGATGACATACGCTATCTCCAAAAAATTATTACTTGATGCCATGTACTATCCAAGTACGGAATAACAGCTTTTATTCTTTGCTTAAGATAATTGCGTTGCTAACCAATTGGTGAACGCCGCCTATCATTCTTCTATCGAAGCCGTACATCGGCATGACCTTGGTAAATTGGGCCTTACAAATCGCACAGATGCATGCCATAAAATTGACCCCGTGCTCGTCAACTACATGCTGCAACACTTCCATACGTGGTAACGCACCTTTGACGCGCAAATCCAAAAGATCATCAGTCAACAATCCGCCGCCACCGCCACAACAAAATGTTTTTTCGTGCGTGGTACTCGGATCCATCTCAAAGAAATTGTTGGCGACTGCCTTGATGATATTGCGCGGAATATCGAACTGCCCACCCGCATAATCACCCATGCGTGAACCACGAGCGACATTGCAGGAGTCATGGAACGTAATGATGTGCTTATCATTAGCTGACTTATCAAAAGTCAGACGTTCATCTTGAATCATGTCCCAAGTGAATTCACAAATGTGCATGGGCTGTTTGTAACGGTGATCGAGTTGCTTTTGCAACATCGTGGCAAAGTGGTCGTTTGGATCCGCACCATCACCCACACCGGTCAAGGTATTCAGGAAACTATAAGCAACGCGCCAAGCATGGCCGCATTCGCCGATCACAATACGCTTCACACCCAGTTCCAGTGCTGCCCTCCGGATACGCATGGCAATAGTGCGCAGCTGCTCGTAATTGCCGATGAACATGCCGAAGTTACCCGCCTCGGAGGACATCGACGACAACGTCCAACTGGTGCCGGTGGCATGAAACACCTTGGCGTAACCGATCAGGCTGTCGATATGCGGCTCGGCAAAAAAGTCAGCAGACGGCGTGATGAGCAAAACTTCCGCGCCTTTCACATCAATAGGAAAGCGCACATCGATACCCGTCGCATCCTTGACATCCTCTTCCAAACCTTCCAGCGTATCAATCAATGCTGGTGCGGGCAGTCCGAGGTTATTACCAATTTTATGTACCTTGCCAATGATCTCATTGGAATACTTTTGGCCGTAACCCACCGAGTCGAGAATCTCGCGTGCCGCCATCGTCACTTCCGCAGTGTCGATGCCGTAAGGGCAGAACACCGAGCAACGACGGCACTCGGAACACTGATTGAAATAGTTATACCACTCGTCCAACACTTCGCGCGTCAGATCGCGCGCGCCGACGAGTTTGGGGAACACTTTGCCGGGCAAGGTAAAGTAGCGGCGATACACGCTACGCATCAAGTCCTGACGCGCGACCGGCATGTTCTTCGGGTCTTGTGTGCCGATAAAGTAATGGCATTTGTCCGAGCATGCGCCGCAGTGTACGCAGGCATCCATGTACACCTTGAGAGAGCGGTATTTGGAAAGCAGCTCGCCCATCTTGCCGATGGCTTTGTCGTGCCAGTCTTCTACCAGTTGACCAGGGAAACCGATGGCCTCGTTGATCTTGTCGCTGGCAACGTAGGGGCCTTTACCCTCCATCGCGCCCGGCTTAAGCGCGGGAATGATGGGAATAATGCGGTAAGCCGGTGCAGTGATGTCCGCCATGCTACTTCTCCGAATCCAACTTGGCAGCCCAAGTACTCAGATGGCGTTTGTCGCGCGGATTATCTGCTTGGTTGCGGCCAGGTGAAAAAAATAATCCAGGGGCATGCAACAGTTTACTGATGGGGAAAATCATCATTAGCACGGCAACCAAGAATAGATGGGCGTATAGCGCGATACTGGAAGGCAAAGCTTGCCAATCAAAATACATCAGTCCCAGAATGAACCCTTTCACCGTTATCACATCAGTATGAGCAGCGAATTTCATCGTCAAGCCAGATAACGCGATCACCATGAACAGCACCAACATCAAATGGTCAGAAGGCGTAGAAATGTAGCGGATACGTTCGACAAAAATGCGGCGCGCCGACAATCCAATCACACCGAGCAACATAGTGATGCCAGCGTACATGCCAAACGGTTGTATGAATGCAACCCACGCCCAAACAGGCTCGGTGAAATAGCGTAAGTGACGCAACAGAACGAGTGCCAGACTGGCATGAAATAACCACCCCAAGCCCCATGTCCATAAATTTGCTTTGAACAAACTTTCAAACAGAAACACTTCACGCATCATGCGCAGCACTACCCCACCAGTAGTAGTTGGTGCGGGTGTGGTAGGTATTTTAAGCGGGGCAGGAGTGCGGGTATAAACGCTGATACGGTACAGCGTACCCACCATAAACACCAAGGTTGCAAAGTAAAACAGGATTGCGAATAAGGTGCTCATCGTGAGTCAGCTGAAAAATGTCTATTCAAATATCTAAATCAGACGCAACCAGTTGGCTTCGGCAATCCGGCAATCTTACAGGCTTGCTTGCCTGGACCATAAGGAAACAGTCCATACAGATATTCGCTGTTACCTTTGTCGGCACCCAATTTTTTGCCGATTGCTTTGGTCAACACACGAACTGCCGGGGCAATTTGATATTCTTCAAAATACTCACGCAAAAAGTTAATGACCTCCCAATGCTGATCCGACATTTCGACGCTTTCAGTTTGCGCGATATAGTTCGCGATTGCGGTATTCCAGTCCGACAGATTCACAAGGTAACCCTCTTCATCTGTTTCATATGATTTGCCTTCTACTTCGATATTGGCCATAGTAAATCTCCTTTTAATAAATACAGGTTAGAGCCAAGATTGGCAGTTTTTATTGGTTGTGGTTAGATCGACAAACCCGCCATAATCCACAGGTGAAACGCCTTCGATAATGCGATCAGCCAATCCGCGCGCTTCAAGATCAGGCTGCAAAACATAGATATTAAAACGCCCCATCGCCTCGCGTACTTTGCTTTCATACGCGCTGCCCGATGTAGCCGCATAGACCGCGTCTTCGAT
>CANFCA010000154.1 GCA_947445045.1 Gallionellaceae bacterium | reverse complement strand
GCTTCGTGAGAATTGGCGTGACGCAGACAGGTAGTTAGAGATCACCGATTGTGTCGAAGGGCTAAAGCCACGATACACGTCCAAGTCATCCGAAGACATGCGAATATGATGAGCCGCATTGCCAAACTCTCGGATGAATGTCGCCCAATCGGGGTAACGTTTATTTAGACTCTTCTCCAGCATTCGATGTATAACTTTAATCAAATCCAGCGGCAGCTCTTTGCGAAAAGTTTGGATAGGAATGGCAGGAAAGTTCAGCACCGCAATCCGAGCATCAAATTTATCATCTGCGACAAAAATGTTTTTGCCCGTTAACAAACGATACAGCGTCGCCCCCAACGAATAGATGTCGGCACGCTCATCAAGTGGCAATCCTTCCAGTTGTTCGGGCGACATATAGGCGAGACTGCCCGCCACCATTTCACCGCTTGTTCCCGCTGCAATCGCGCAGCCAAAATCGGTGAGCTTTGCCATGCCATTCGGCATCAGAATAATGTTCTCTGGTTTCACATCACGATGCACCACACCTTGCGTGGCGATGTATTGCAGCGCCTTTGCAATCTGTTCGATAACCGAAATCACCGTGTTAATCGGCAACAAATTATCAGCGTGCTGATGGCGATCTAGCGACACCCCTTTGATAAACTCCAATACCAAATAAGGGCCGCTTGCCTCCTCAAGATTAGCACTCAGCAACTGCACGATGTTCTTGTGATGTAACTTGCTCGCGAGCATAACCTCGTTTGCCAACAGCTTGCGATATGGCTCAGAGAGACAATTTTTGCGCAGTTGCTTAATCGCGACCGAGGTATATTTTTTATCTTCAATGGCGAAATACACATTCGAACTCGCACCTAGCCCAACCTGCTCCACGATAGAGTAGTTGCCGATGTGTGTTGGAGCAAGAGGAAAGGCCATCCAGAGGGTTAAGTAAAATGAGTCGATGCATCAGACAAGCAAGGGACGATAAGATTCCGCCTGCGGTTTTGTGCATGGTAGCGCAAGCTGCGGTTCTTTATTATTACGATGCGGTTACATTTCTGCAAAATAACAACCTCGTCATTCTCGCGAAAGCGGGAATCCAGCTAGAACGCAAATTCCGCGATGCGGACAAAACCTTGTTGTTGTTCCGATTCACGGAACATATTGAATCAACTGGATTCACGCTTTCACGGGAATGACGAGTGGTGCTGTTAACTTCGCACCAACTCAAAACACTGTGCACTGTTGTTGGGCGAGAATTTCTCTTTCGTTATTGAACCCGCTATCCTCACGCTGCTTAGAATTTAACCAAGAAAACGTTCCATATCGCGTGCAACACCTTGTTGCCGCACCGCTTTGCGCGGTGATTATTTTTCAATGAATTTCTGCATACGCAAAAATGATGTACGACATAGTTGAGCGTTTAACGCATGGCGTGTTTATTGCTGTATATCTTGGCAAGGGGGTGATGCGATGCTGCGAGTTAAAGAAATGTTACATGACCGTTCAATTTGCGACATCAATTGCTTTATAGGGGCGACGAAAATGATTGCCGATGAACGTATTTTAGAAGCACTGCAACGTAGCGCGTTGATTGCCGAATTGCGTGATGTGGAGATTCAAGTGTTGATGGAGCTGCTTGCCATCAAACGTTTTGCGGCGGGTGAATTTATCACACAGCCCAACAAGCTTAACCTGGGTGACGCGCTGCTGATTTTAGTAGAAGGTAAAATAGAAGTCAGTGCCGTTGTGAATGATGAACCCGTAAGCCTGCTACTCAAAGATGCGGGAGATTTGGCGCGAGTGATTAGCTTTGTCGGCAGTAACATGATGAAGATTGATGCCACCATCGCAGTAAAAGAAAATTGCACCGTGTTGATGTTGGAGCGTGCCAAATTGGAAACCTTGCTGGATACGCCGTATCACCGTGTGGTGTATTACGTGATGCGCAGCTTGGTTCGACATACGCATAGCTTGGCGAGACATAAGAGCGCGGAGACTGAGGAAATAAGCAATTATTTCTACCGACTCAATGCGCTTTATTAATACGCAGCGGGACTAGCGGAACACGATAGTCTTGTTACCACACACCAATACGCGATCTTCTACGTGATAGCGCAAACCGCGCGATAGCACGGTTTTTTCGATGTCGCGTCCATAGCGAACTAAGTCGTCGGGTGTGTCACCGTGGTCGATACGCACGGTGTCTTGCTCAATAATCGGACCGGCATCCAACTCGTCAGTAACGTAATGACACGTTGCACCGATGAGCTTTACGCCGCGTTGATAGGCTTGATGATAAGGTTTCGCGCCCGCAAAGGAGGGCAAAAAACTGTGATGAATGTTGACGATACGACCCGCATAACGCGTGCAGATTTCTGGCGGCATGATTTGCATAAAGCGCGCTAACACCATCACATCACCTTGCACCGCATCAAACATTTCTGCGATTTTTTGGAATGCCGTATGCTTGTTTTGCATATCAACGTAGTGAAACGGGATGCCGTGCCACTCGACAAACTCGCGCAGGTCTTGGTGATTGGAGATGACGCAGGGAATATCAACCTGCAACTCGTTGTTACGCCAGCGATGTAATAAATCGTTCAGACAGTGATCTTGTTTGCTCACTAACAGCACTACACGTTTTTTCACCGCAGAATCGCTGACCTGCCAAGTCATTTGAAACTCGTTGGCGAGTTTGGTGAAACGGGAGCGTAATTCTGTCGCATCGAATGCCAACGAATCAGCGCGAATTTCTTGGCGCATGAAAAACTGCTGCGTCGCTTGGTCGGTGTGGTAACTGGCTTCCACAATCCAACCATTATTTTGAGCAACAAAGCTGCTCACCGCCGCGACGATGCCGACCCGGTCGGGGCAAGAAAGTGTGAGCGTGTAGCGGTGTTCGTTCATGTTATTTCTCCGTCATCAACTAAACCGTTCGCACTGATAACCAGCGACTTGGCTGTCGTTTTTTGACAGCTTAGTCGAATGGCTAATAGTTACAACAGCGTAGGCAGCTTTATCGCCGAAGTCGAAGTGAGGTGTTTATACCCTTCGACTCCACTTCGTTACGCTCAGGGCGAACGGGGTTTTGGATTTTTACAGCGTCATCCCTTGATCGCGCAAATACTCTTCATACGTTCCATGATAATCCGTCACGCCCTTGCTAGAAATTTCGATGATGCGCGTCGCCAATGACGATACGAATTCGCGGTCATGGCTGACGAACATCAGCGTGCCTTTGTATTCAAGCAACGCGGTGTTAAGCGACTCAATGGATTCCATATCCATGTGGTTTGTTGGCTCATCCATCAGGAGCACGTTGTTCTTTTGCAACATTAATTTGCCAAACAACATGCGGCCCTTTTCTCCGCCTGACAATACTTTCACACGCTTTTTTGCATCATCACCAGAGAACAATAAGCGCCCTAACGTGGCTCGCACGGTTTGGTCGTCGTCATGCGGGCCGCGCCAATAAGTCATCCAATCGGTCATGCTGTCATCTTTGGCGAAGTCTGTGGTGTGATCTTGTGCGTAGTAACCGATTTTGGCTTTATCCGTCCATTTGATACTGCCAGTATCAGGCTGCAAATCGCCTGCCAAGCAGCGCAATAAGGTGGTTTTACCAATGCCGTTCGGGCCAATGATGGCAACGCGCTCACCCGCATCGATGCGGAAATTGACGTTAGAAAAAAGTACCTTATCGTAACCTTTCGCCATCTGCTGCACCTCTACGGCGGTACGGTGCAGTTTTTCGCGCTCGTCATATTCAAAGCGGATGAATGGATACTGGCGGCTGGAGGGTTTGATGTCTTCAATTTTGATTTTGTCGATTTGGCGCGCACGAGAGGTGGCTTGCTTGGCCTTTGAAGCATTCGCTGAAAAGCGCGCCACGAAGGCTTTTAGCTCGGCAACTTTCTCTTTTGCCTTCGCATTGTCTGCAGATTGTTGCTCACGCGCCTGTGTGGAAGCCAACATGTACTCGTCGTAAGTGCCAGGGTAAGTCGTGATTTTGCCGTAGTCCAAATCAGACATGTGGGTACACACGCTGTTCAAAAAGTGGCGATCATGCGAAATAATCACCATGGTGCAAGTGCGCGCATTGAGGATATTTTCCAGCCAACGGATGGTGTTGATGTCCAAGTTGTTGGTAGGTTCGTCCAACAACAAGATGTCAGGATTTGAAAATAAAGCCTGCGCCAACAGCACACGCAACTTGAAGCCGGGTGCTACCGCACTCATCGGCCCATGATGCAATTCGATTGCAATACCCAAACCCAGCAACAATTCTCCGGCACGTGGTTCGGCAGTGTAGCCGTCGTATTCGGCGAATTCCGCCTCCAAGTCAGCGGCACGCATATAGTCTTCTTCTGTCGCATCGGGATTGGC
>CANFCA010000153.1 GCA_947445045.1 Gallionellaceae bacterium | reverse complement strand
TGCTGTTTCTGCGGCTTGATAAGTATTGGTGAGTTTGTTGTTGCAGTATCGTAGGAATACAAACGCTAAATACAGTGTATTTGAAGCTTACTTTCCTTGGCGAGATGGCGTGCGTGTTGGTATAATGCGCGCCTAAGTATTATCGAATTGGCGGGTCTCCCCGCATTGTAAGGTGGTGAATCTGGTCAGGTCCGGAAGGAAGCAGCCACAGCCATTTATTGCAAGTGCCGGGGGTAAGGCTCGCCTCCTAATTTTAGATGTGGAACGGCTATGAAAAAAAGCGCTATCGACATTTATCCAATCAAGTTGTCTGTCAAACGAATCTTAAAAATCATTAAGCATAGATTCGTTTTCAACATCATCAGCGTGGCGTAACTTGTCAGCTACAACGGTACTGGCGCGTAAGTGGCGACCTAAGACTTTTGCGCAGCTTGCAGGTCAGGAGCATGTGGTTCGTGCATTGACCAATGCGCTCACGCAAAATCGTCTGCATCATGCTTATTTGTTTACGGGTACGCGTGGAGTGGGTAAAACTACCATTGCACGTATCTATGCCAAATCCTTAAATTGCGAAACTGGCATTACCGCTACGCCTTGTGGTGTGTGCTTTGCTTGTAAAGAAATTGACAGTGGCCGATTCGTTGATTTGATTGAATTGGATGCCGCATCGAACACGCAAGTGGATAACATGCGTGAGCTACTTGAAAGTGCGCTGTATGCGCCGAGTAGTGGGCGTTTCAAAGTCTATATCATCGACGAAGTACACATGCTTTCCAAGTCAGCGTTCAATGCGATGTTGAAGACTTTGGAAGAGCCACCTAGCCACGTTAAATTCATTTTAGCCACAACTGATCCGCAGAAAATCCCTGTCACCGTATTGTCGCGTTGCCTGCAATTTAATTTGAAGCAATTGTCGCCCGGTTTAATTGCTGCACATTTGCAATATGTGCTCGAGCAAGAAAAAATAACCTTTGAGTTAACCGCATTAAATTTAATTGCACGAGCCGCACAGGGCAGTATGCGCGATGCATTAAGCTTGATGGATCAGGCCATCGCATTCTCTGCGGGTACGGTGGAAAAGGCTGTGGTAGCGACCATGTTGGGTGCAATTGATCAAAGTTATTTGTTCGATTTGTTGTTTGCACTGCATGAAAAAAATGGTCAACAGATGCTTGCCATCGCCGATAGCATGGCAACCCGTAGCGTTTTATTCGACACTGCTTTGCAGGAATTGGCGGCATTGTTGCACCGTATTGCTTTGTCTCAATCCGTTCCGCAAGCAATTGCTGAAGATGAACCGGAGCGAGAGCGGTTACTAGGGTTAGCTCAGTCGTTAGGTGCAGAAGAAGTGCAGTTGTACTATCAAATCGCGATTCATGGACGTGGCGAAATTAATTTGGCCCCCGATGAATACGCGGGATTCACCATGACGTTATTGCGCATGTTGGCCTTCAAACCTGAAAAGGAAATGGCGCGCCAAGTATCGGTGGTTCAACCATCGGTAGTTCAGTCAATTGAAAAGCCGACAATCGTCAAACTTGCGCAGGCTATCGTGTCAGTGAGTAAGGTTGAGATGGTTGGGATGCCCGATTGGACGGTGTTGTTGGCTCAGCTCAATGTGCAGAGCATGGCATTGCAACTGGCAAAAAATTGCGTGTTAGAAAGTTTTTCAGATGGGCAAATTACATTGCGCTTGTCGCATGAACTTAAGCACTCGCAAACTAAAATGGCGAGCGATAAGTTGCAGCAAGCGTTGAGTGAATACTTTGCCAAGCCGATTAAGCTGAATATCGTGTTGGGTAAAGGGGATGTGGCTACACCAGCAGTAGTGGAGCAGCAGACCAAACAACTCAAACAACAGCAAGCAAATGATGCGATTACGCAGGATGATTTTGTCATTGAAGCACAGCGCGAGTTGGGCGCTAGCTTGGTTGCAGATTCGATTAAACCCATACAATAAATTTAGGAGAATGAAAAAATGATGAAGGGCGGCTTGGGCGGGATGATGAAGCAAGCGCAACTCATGCAGCAGAATATGCAGAAGGTGCAAGCGGAGTTGGCAACGGTAGAAGTTGAAGGTTCGGCGGGTTCGGGCATGGTTAAAGTGACGATGACTTGCGCGCATGAGGTGCGTCGTGTGTCGCTAGATGACAGTTTGCTGAGTGATGACAAAGAAATGCTGGAAGATTTAATTGTTTTGGCACTCAACGATGCGATGAAGAAAGCGGAAGCCACTTCTCAGCAACGCATGGGTGGTTTTAGTGCTGGGTTACCGCCTGGAATGAAACTTCCATTCTAAAAATGCCATCTCATTTAGAGCAATTGATTGAAGCATTGCGCTGCTTGCCAGGCGTGGGGCCAAAGTCTGCGCAGCGTATGACATATCATCTGATGCAGCGTGATCGGGGTGGTGCCTTGAATTTGGCAAGAGCATTAGAGCAAGCGACGACTAATGTTAAGCATTGCGCTAAGTGCAATAATTTTTCTGAAACGGAAATCTGTGACCTATGTGCTTCGCCTAAGCGCGATACCAGCATGTTATGTGTGGTGGAAATGCCCGCAGATTTGCTGATGATGGAGCAAGCGCAGTGTTATCGCGGGCATTATTTTGTGTTGATGGGTAAGCTGTCGCCATTGGATGGCATTGGTGCGAAAGAACTAAATCTCGATCGACTGGTCAAGAGAGCCCAAGAACAAACTTGTGAAGTGATTTTGGCAACGAACTTTACAGTTGAAGGGGATGCGACGGCGCATTATCTGTCGGCTCTGTTGCAAGCCCAAGGAATCAGCGTTTCGCGCATTGCACGCGGCTTGCCTGTGGGATGTGAGTTAGAACAAGTGGATAGCGGTACGCTGGCGCAAGCGTTGTTAGAACGAAGAAAGATTGCAGCATGAAAGATTGCCATGTGGCTCTCGTAAGGCTTCACGTGGTATGGGACTGTTTATGAATGAGCAAGGTGAAAAGTTACAAAAGGTACTCGCTCAAGCTGGGCTAGGATCACGCCGAATGATGGAAGCGTGGATAGCCGAAGGGCGCGTCATCGTGAACGGTGAACCAGCTACGTTAGGTATGCGTGTAACTGAAGGTGACTTGGTGAAGGCAGAGCGTCGCACTATACGGGTAGGTGAACGAGACCTCGCTGCGCGAGTGTTGCTTTACCACAAGCCTGAAGGTGAAATTGTTAGTCGTGATGACCCCGAGAAGCGCGTTAGCGTGTTCGACAAATTGCCCAAATTGCGCGGACAAAAGTGGATTGCGATAGGACGTTTAGATTTTAATACTAGCGGTTTGTTAATTTTTACGACTTCGGGTGAGTTGGCCAATCGTTTGATGCATCCGCGCTTTGAAGTTGAGCGTGAATACGCAGTACGGGTGCAAGGTAAAATGACTGAAACGCAGATTGAGCAAGCAATCAAGCTCGGCGTGCAGCTGGAAGATGGCTTAGTGAAGTTTGAAAAGCTTGAAGATCATGGTGGAGAAGGCTTTAACCATTGGTATCGGGTGATGTTGAAGGAAGGGCGCAACCGTGTAGTGCGGCGTACCTTTGACGCATTGGGTTTGCCTGTGAGTAGGTTGATACGCGTGCGCTTTGGTATCGTCAATTTGCCTCCGCGTTTGAAGCGCGGCATGGCTGCAGAATTAGGCGACGGCGAAGTGTCGAAAATACTGACTTGGTTGAGTGAAGTGGATGGCATAAGTGCCGATGTGCCAGATGCAAATCAAACACCAGCGCCAGCATATAATGAGCCGCTACCAGCCGCTAAAGCAAAACCTGTTAGACGTGCAATTGTACCTCGCGCAACAAAAAGTAGAACTGGTGTAAAGCGCTGAGTGCTACTAGAATCTGATTAGTTAAACGCGGCGAAAAGATGCTGCCAAGATATTGTGAGGTTCGGTAAATCCGACAGCTGGAAATTTGAATGGAAGAACTCGATAATAAGACCGTAATGTGCAGCGTGTTCTTCTTGGATATTGTTGGCTACTCCAAGAAGTCAGTGACTGGACAAATATCGCTCAAAGATAGATTTAATAGCTATCTGTCGGCGGCTATTCGAGATGTGCCGATTACTGATCGTATTATTTTGGATACCGGTGACGGAGCTGCGATTAACTTTCTAGGTGATATTGAAGATGCACTCAAAGCTGCGCTTAGTCTGCGCGAAAGCTTGCTCAATGAAGACCCTAATTTAAATCATCCGTTGCTAGTGCGTATGGGTATTAATCTCGGTCCTGTGCGCCTTGTTAGAGACATCAATGGTCAGCCGAACATCGTGGGCGATGGGATTAACGTCGCACAGCGTGTGATGGGTTTTGCGGATGCTAGCCAAGTGTTGGTATCACGTTCTTATTACGATGCGGTATCGCGGCTCTCTCCACAAT
>CANFCA010000152.1 GCA_947445045.1 Gallionellaceae bacterium | reverse complement strand
GTGATTCAAAACGATTTGGAATCCGGCTTGTCCGATTTTGAAAACAACTCGTTCGATTTTGTGATGTTGTCCCAAACCCTGCAAGCCACACGCCACACTGAGCCGCTTATACAGGAAATGCTGCGCGTCGGGCGCGAGGGCATCGTCAGCTTCCCCAACTTTGGTTACTGGAAAAATCGCCTCAACATCTTGTTCGGTAACATGCCCGTTTCAAAAGTGTTGCCCTATCAGTGGTATGACACACCGAATGTCCACCTATGCACGCTGCATGATTTTGAAACTTTCTGCCAAGATCACCAAGTCGCCGTTATCGAACGTCGGGTCATGACGGGTAAAGAAATGGTCAACGTGATGCCGAATTTGCTGGGTAGCACCGCTGTGTACCGGTTTCAGCGTGGGATTTAAAACCGTTCGTGCTGAGCCCTTCGATAAACTCAGGAGTGCCTTGTTGAAGCATGACCGACCTAAAAGCATTATTTACCCTTCGACAAGCTCAGGGCGAACGGTCAACTCTAACGGTGTGATCAGATGACCATCTGGCAACAACTTTTCACCCGTCGCATGGCGATCTGCATCTTCACCGGATTCGTATCCGGCTTGCCGCTATACCTGTTGCTTAATCTTGTCCCTGCTTGGTTGCGCACTGAGCATATCGACTTGAAAGTAATCGGCGCATTCGCGCTGATTCAATTTCCCTACACCTGGAAATTTTTATGGTCGCCGTTTTTGGATCGCTATGCTTTGCCACTACTGGGGCGGCGACGTGGCTGGATGTTGCTCACGCAAGCTTCGTTGCTGGTTGTGATTGCCTCAATGGGCGGATTTTCACCACAGAATGATCTGGGCACGATAGTGTTGCTTGCCACCTTGCTGGCATTTTTAAGTGCCACACAGGACATCGTGTTAGATGCGTATCGCCGCGAATTGTTATTGGATAACGAGCTGGGCTTAGGCAACGCGGTACACGTCAATGCCTATCGCATCGCGGGGCTGATACCCGGCTCGGTATCGTTGATCCTCGCCGACCACTTGCCGTGGGATATGGTATTTCTCATCACCGCGCTGTTCATGATTCCCGGCATGGTGATGACGTTGATGGTGAAAGAGCCGCATCGCGCCGCCCCGCCGAAAACCTTGCGTGAAGCTGTGATCGAGCCATTCCACGAATTCATCACGCGCAAAGGCTGGCAAAGCGCGTTGCTGATTTTGGCGTTCTTGTTCTTCTACAAACTCGGCGACAGCTTGTGTACCGCGCTGGCGACACCCTTCTATCTCGACATGGGCTTTACCAAATCGCAGATCGGCTTAATCGCAAAAAATGCAGGGCTGTGGCCAGCGGTAATCGGCGCATTGCTGGGCGGAATCTGGATGTTGAAGATTGGCATCAACCGCGCGCTGTGGCTATTCGGCGTGGTGCAAGTCGTGTCGATATTTGGCTTTTATTGGCTCGCCACGCAAGGTCATCAAACCGAAATCACCGCCACTAATCTGATGCAGCTAGGCTTCGTCATCGGCTTGGAGGCATTAGGCGTAGGTTTAGGCACAGCGGCTTTCGTCGCCTACATCGCCCAATCCACGCACCCCGCTTACACCGCCACCCAGTTCGCCCTGTTCACCAGCCTCGCTGCCGTGCCACGCACTTTCGTCAACGCTACTGCGGGTTGGCTGGTAGAGCAATTGCAGTGGAGCGGATTTTTCCTAATGTGCGCGGCATTAGCGATACCGGGGATGCTGTTGCTGTTTAAGGTTGCGCCTTGGAATGGGGAAACAAAATTAAAATAGTAAATCAAGACCCAAACAACTTAATGATTAAACCCTTGAACTTTGGCCATTGGTTGTAACCGATTGCAGGATTATTTGAGTCATATTGCAATATGCAATGTGGATTCACAGCGATTTATTTCATATGCATCCTCTGATTCCATTAAAATTTCCTTTCTAATGGAAAAGTCTTTACGCTGCTCTACCGTAAAGTCACGTTCTACAAGTGCACTGTTTACGCTCCCGAAATAAGTGAGCGTACCCGTAAGATCCTTCCCGATATAAATTTTTCCATTTGGGTAGGTGATTTTATAAATCACTTTCATATTCAATGATGGTTTAGTAACTCAACACCGGTGCCAACCAACGCTCCGCTTGTTCTATCGTCCATCCCTTGCGATTCGCGTAACTGGCAACTTGTTCCTTATCCACTTTGCCGCTGGCGAAGTATTGCGCTTGCGGGTGTGAGAAGTAGAAGCCGCTGACCGCTGCGGTGGGCAGCATGGCAAAGCTATCGGTGATGGTGATGCTCGCATTCAATGGTGCTTGTAGCAGCTCGAACAGAGGGCCTTTCTCACTATGCTCAGGGCAGGCGGGATAGCCAGGTGCAGGGCGGATGCCGCGATATTTTTCGGCAATCAGTGCATCGTTGTCCAGCGTTTCATCAGCCGCATAACTCCAAAATTCACGGCGCACGCGGGCATGCAGCAACTCGGCAAAGGCTTCCGCCAAACGATCCGCCAAGGCTTTGAGCATGATGGCGTTGTAGTCATCATTCTGTGCTTCAAAGCGCGCAACATGTTCGTCGATGCCGATACCTGCGGTGACGGCAAAGCCACCAATGTAATCCGCCACACCGCTTTCTTTAGGTGCGATGTAATCAGAGAGGCAGTAGTTGGGAATGTCCACTGGTTTCTTGGTTTGCTGGCGCAGGTTGTGCCAAGTCATCGCGACTTTTGAGCGTGATTCGTCGGTGTAGATTTCGATGTCGTCACTGCTCACCGAGTTCGCTGGGAACAAGCCAAATACCGCATTCGCAGTAAGCCATTTTTCTTTGATGATATTTTTCAGCATGGCTTGCGCATCAGCAAACAACTTGGTTGCTTCTACTCCCACTACGCTATCTTGCAAAATTTTCGGGTAGCGCCCCGCCAACTCCCATGCATTGAAGAACGGTGTCCAGTCTATGTATTCGGCAATTTTGTCGAGCGGATATTCCTCAAATTTTTGCACGCCCATCAAATAAGGTTTGGGTGGTGTGTAATTTTTCCAATCCGTTTTCACGCCATGCGCGCGTGCTTCATCCAGCGTGACGTACACGGCTTTGCTCTTTTTACTTTCGTGTTGTTCGCGCGCGGCAATGTATTCCGCTTTGATGCCCGCCACGTAATCATCACGCAGCGTGTCGCTCAATAAGTTGCTGCACACGCCTACCGCACGTGACGCATCGGTGACATACACCGTTGGGCCACTAGGATAATTGGGTTCGATTTTCACGGCGGTATGTACGCGTGAAGTCGTCGCACCGCCAATCAGCAAAGGTATTTTGAAGCCCTGACGTTCCATCTCTTTTGCCACATGCGCCATCTCTTCTAACGAGGGCGTAATCAAGCCAGACAGTCCGATGATGTCGGCGTTGTGTTCACGCGCGGTGTCGAGAATCTGCTGGCACGGCACCATCACACCCATGTTAATGACTTCAAAGTTATTGCATTGCAACACCACGGTGACGATGTTTTTGCCGATGTCATGCACGTCGCCCTTCACCGTTGCCATGACGATTTTGCCTTTGGTGCTGGTATCGCCAGAGCGCAGTTTTTCCGCTTCGATATACGGTACTAAATGTGCCACGGCCTGCTTCATCACGCGTGCGGATTTCACCACTTGCGGCAAAAACATTTTGCCCGCACCGAACAAATCACCCACCACGTTCATACCCACCATCAACGGACCTTCAATAACTTCCACGGGGAACTTAGCTTGCAGACGCGCTTCTTCGGTATCCTCGATAATAAAGGTGGTGATGCCACGCACCAATGCGTGCGTGAGACGTTCTTGCACCGTGCCTTTGCGCCACTCCAAATCTTCGACTTGCTCTTTGCCGCCGCCCTTTACGTTCTCGGCAATCTTGACCAATTTCTCGCCCGCGTCGGGGTGACGATTCAATACCACGTCTTCCACTGCGTCGCGCAACTCACGTGGAATTTCTTCATACACGCCAAGCTGCCCCGCATTTACGATGCCCATGCCCATGCCCGCTTGAATGGCGTGATACAGGAAGACAGTGTGAATGGCCTCGCGTACAGGCTCGTTGCCACGGAAACTAAACGATACGTTGGAGACTCCACCAGAAATCTTTGCGTAAGGCAGATTTTTGCGTATCCAAGCAGTGGCTTCGATGAATTCCACCGCATAGTTGTTGTGTTCCTCAATGCCCGTGGCAATGGCAAAAATGTTTGGGTCGAAAATGATGTCTTCGGGCGGGAAGCCGACTTGGTTCACCAAGATGTCGTAACTGCGCTTGCAGATTTCCGTCTTGCGTTTGAAGGTGTCCGCCTGCCCTTGTTCATCGAACGCCATCACCACCGCTGCCGCACCGTAACGCCGCACCAAGCGGGCTTGATACAGGAATTTTTCTTCGCCTTCTT
>CANFCA010000151.1 GCA_947445045.1 Gallionellaceae bacterium | reverse complement strand
GAAAATTTCAAAGCAAAGTTCACCCTGCCCTTCGAGCTACTTTCAGATACTGATGAAATCGCCTGTCATTTATTCAATGTCATCAAAATGAAAAATATGTACGGTAAACAAGTGCGAGGCATTGAGCGCAGTACCTTTGTATTCGATAAAACGGGTTTATTACGCCATGAATGGCGCGGTCTAAAAGCTAACGGGCACGCGCAAGAAGTGTTAGATTTTGTTACTTCACTCAACTAAAAGGAACGTTATGCCACCTCGTAAAAAAGCGGTAAAAGATAGCGATTCTAAATTGTTCGTTCTCGACACGAACGTTTTATTACATGACCCCACCAGTTTGTACCGCTTTGAAGAACACGACATTTGTCTGCCGATGTTTGTGCTTGAAGAATTAGATAACAAGAAAAAAGGGATGACTGAAGTCGCCAGAAATGCGCGACAAGTTAGCCGCTTCCTCGACCAGATTGTGGATGACGCGCCGCGAAATATCGAAGAAGGTATCGAGCTGGAATCTGATTCGCATAAAAACTGCAAAGGTAGGTTGTTTTTACAGACCAGCTTTGTAAAACAAGAGCTGCCAGAAAATCTTGAGTTAGGAAAAGCTGATAACGCCATTTTAGGTGTCGTAATCAGCATGCAAAAGCAACATCCTGATCGCGCAGTTATATTGGTCAGCAAAGACATCAACATGCGTATCAAAGCGCGTGCGTTGGGTCTGGAAGCACAAGATTATTTCAACGACAAAGTGCTGGAAGACAGTGACCTGCTCTACACGGGCGTATTGCAATTGCCTGATGATTTCTGGGAGCGTCACGACACAGACATGAAGTCGTGGATAAAAGAGGGGCGTACTTATTACCAGATTCGCGGCCCTTTGTGCGCAGCGTTCTTTGTTAATCAGTTCGTTTACAAAGAAGATGACACACCGTTTTACGCCATCGTGCTGGAGCAAGATGACCAGACCGCATTACTGTGTACATTGACGGACTACACACACAGCAAAAACAATGTGTGGGGCATCACCGCTCGAAACCGCGAACAAAATTTCGTGCTCAATTTATTGATGAATCCTGAAATAGATTTCGTCACGATTTTAGGTCAGGCGGGAACGGGTAAAACTTTATTAACCCTGGCGGCCGGCTTGCTGCAAACCTTAGAAACCAAGCTCTATACTGAAATCATCATCACCCGCGTCACCGTGCCTGTTGGCGAAGACATTGGGTTTTTACCCGGCACAGAAGAAGAGAAGATGACACCTTGGATGGGTGCGCTGGAAGATAACTTAGATGTCTTAAATAAGTCGGATGAAGAAGGTGGGGATTGGGGACGTGCAGCTACACGTGATTTGATTCGTTCTCGCGTCAAGGTGAAATCGCTTAACTTCATGCGTGGTCGTACCTTTTTAAATAAATACGTGATCATTGACGAAGCGCAAAATCTTACCCCGAAGCAAATGAAAACATTGGTAACCCGTGCGGGCCCAGGAACAAAAGTAGTATGCATGGGTAACATCGCACAGATCGACACGCCTTACCTCACAGAAGGCAGCTCCGGCCTAACTTACGTGGTGGATAGATTCAAAGGTTGGGAACATGGCGGTCACGTCACGCTATTGCGCGGTGAGCGCTCTCGTTTGGCTGACCATGCGGGTGAGGTGTTGTAAAACATATGGCTGCCCCTACCAACAAAACCGATGCGGAGTGGCGTGACGCACTAACGCCTGAGCAATATCAGGTGACGCGCCAATGTGGCACTGAGCCTCCGTTTACTGGTATCTATTGGGATTGTCACGACGCAGGCGTATATCGTTGCGTGTGCTGCGGCAATGCGCTGTTTGATTCGGCAAGTAAGTTTGATTCAGGCTCAGGATGGCCGAGTTTTTGGCAGCCACATCAATCAGACAAGGTCGTTACCCATACCGACACCAGCCACGGAATGACACGCGTTGAAGTATGCTGCAAACAATGTGGCGCGCATCTGGGGCACGTATTCCCCGACGGTCCGCAACCCACGGGACAACGTTACTGCATCAACTCCGCCTCTCTGAAATTAGACACCAAGTAATTCTTCACTATGAAACTACTCTTCGATTTATTTCCCATCGTTTTATTTTTTGTGGCTTTCAAATTCCAAGGCATCTACGTCGCTACCGCAGTCGCTATCGCCGCCACCGTTGCGCAAATCATCTGGACAAAATTTAAGCATGGCAAAGTCGACACCATGCTGTGGGTCAGCTTCGGCATCATCACGGTGTTCGGTGGTGCAACGCTGGTTTTACATGATGAATCATTCATCAAATGGAAGCCAACAGTACTGTACTGGCTGTTCTCCGCCACACTGCTCATTTCAAACGTGGCGTTCAAAAAGAATTTAATTCGCACTTTTTTGCAAGAAAAAATCGCGCTGCCTGTACACGTTTGGGTTCGATTAAATTTGGCGTGGAGTATATTTTTTTTGGTGCTTGGCTTTATCAACCTCTACGTTGCATTCAACTACTCCACCGATAGCTGGGTAACTTTCAAACTGTTTGGCTTCACTGGAATGATGCTGGTATTTATTTTAGCGCAAGGCGCATGGCTGACGAAATACGTAGATGAAAAAAAGGAGAACAATTGATGTGGTACGCCATCGTCGGTCACGACACACCCAATAGTTTAGATAAGCGCATTGCTGCCCGCCCTGCGCACGTTGCTCGATTACAGGCATTGCAAACCGAAGGGCGCTTGTTACTCGCAGGCCCTTTTCCAGCTGTTGATGCAATTGATCCCGGTGCGGCAGGCTTTACAGGCAGCTTAATCGTTGCGGAATTTAGTTCGCTGCAATCAGCACAAGTGTGGGCGAATGCTGATCCTTACATCTCGGCTGGAGTGTATTCATCAGTTGACATCAAGCCATTCAAAAAAACATTTCCCAGCTGAATATTTTGCATGAGCAATCGTTTAGAAAAAATCCGGCTACAACTTGTTACACTTAATCCTATCGTTTTTGAGTTGACCGATGACAGTCATAAACACGCCGGACATGCTGGTGCAGCCAGTGGTGGCGGGCATTATGTGTTGCGCATTACCTCTGAACAATTCATCGGCAAAAATACGATCGCGCGACACCGTATGATATATTTAGCACTTGGCGATATGATGAAGCAAGAGATACACGCGCTCACCATTCAAGCACTTGCGCCAAATGAAATTTAGCAACAACTTAGTAACTTTTTTCGAGGACTCGCAATGTTAAACACTAGCAAATTAGTCACACTCACCTTACTCAGTGCATTGGCAAGTAATACCGCTTTTGCTGAAGATAAAGCTGCTGTCATGGTCAATGGTGTCGCCATTCCACAAACACGTATTGATGGTCGTATCAAAGCCGCTGCGGCGCAAGGACAACCTGATACACCGGAACTGCGCAAAGCGGTTCGCGAAGACATTATCAATCTCGAGGTGCTTGCTCAAGAAGCCACGCGCTTAGGCTTGGACAAAGAACCTGATTTGGCACAACAGATCGAAATAGCCAGAGAATCAGTTTTGGCTGGCGCATTTGTACAAAACAATATGAAGAACAACGCCACGACTGATGAGCAACTTCAAGCCGAGTACACAAAAATCAAAGCCACCGCAGGTGGCAAAGAATATAACGCGCGCCACATCTTGGTAGAGAGTGAAGCCGAAGCCAAAGCCATCATTGCTCAACTTGGCAAAAAAGGTAAATTCGACAAATTGGCCAAAGAAAAATCCATGGACTCTGGCTCAGCTGAGCATGGTGGCGAATTAGGCTGGACAGTACCGAGCAGTTTCGTCCCACCATTCGCTGCAGCATTGGCAAGCTTGAAAAAAGGTGAGTACACCAAAGACCCCGTGCAAACTGAATTCGGTTGGCACATCATTAAACTTGACGACTTGCGTGATTTAAAAATGCCCTCGTTCGAAGAACTCAAACCACAAATTTTGCAACGCATGCAGCAACAGTCTGTTCAAGACACCATTGCAGCGTTGCGAGCGAAGGCAAAAATAGATTAACTCCATAAAAAGCGATCCACCCAAAAAGGGCATCCTAATATGGATGCCTTTTTTATTTTAACGGGATATTTACACCGAAAACTGTCAACTTATTGTCACAATGGAAAATTTTCCGTCAATTAGTTAAATCATTATTTGCCGAAATTAGCCCCATCAAGTTTTCGCATCTATTTGTTATTTATTGGAATAACCTCAAAATAACTGTTGTGGCACATTAACTGCTGTTATAACATAGGATAAATATCGCAAACGCAACTAGGTATTAACGGCAGTTAATTGGGAAACTTTAGGGTGAAATTGGCAAATTTTAATTTTTCTTTTAGACAAATCAAACGCACTGGCTTATATGGCACGTGGTGGTTGCTGCTTCTAGCGCTTCCTTACCACGCTTGGGCTTTGG
>CANFCA010000150.1 GCA_947445045.1 Gallionellaceae bacterium | reverse complement strand
GAGCCAGTATTTCAATTACCTTTTCAGACTGATGACCTTGTAGAAAAAAACTGGCGCGCAATAAATTCACTTCGTTGTCGGCACCCGCTTCTTTGCCCGCTTCGTCCAACAATATCATCGCATCAAGGGTTCGGTCTTCATTCTGTGCGGCTATCGCGGACTGTATGGCTGCAGTGAGATGCAATGGTTGATATTGCGTCGCCACAAGCGATAAAGTCCATAGCGCGCTGTTACCCTGTCCGACAATTTGTTCGTTCGATGAGCGGATTTGTTCCAGAAAAATGTTTTCATCGGCTGCCTGAGCGACTTCTATCGCAAAGCTTAGCGCAGCAATACACAAAAACAAGAATGAGGTTTTCATGGACTATGAACTATATCGGGGGAAAATTTGAGAGCGGATGATATTACAAAAATCCATTCGATTGTTTTTGTTTTAGGGATGCACTGAATAAGTCAGCAAAGGTTTTAGTTTTAGTGGGTTATTTGGGATAAATCAGTGCCTCCCTAGGCCTTTAGTCACATTCAATAATTAGGTGATATGGGTTATATTCCGTCACTCAAGTTAGCTTACAAAAAATCAGAATGCGTATGGTGGCACGGTATATATTTTTCATCGCTTGGGTTGTTCAGCGTAACCACGTCGAAATTTCGTTGCCAACAGACGAATGATCTGCCTGCATTCCATCACAGCAAACCGTAAGGAGCGCCTCGACAAGACAAGGTTGTCCAGAGGTGCCTCGGTCTTGCAGTCCGTTCAGTTTTCAAGTCGAATAAAATTGTTGTTCATGTCGAGGCTACATTTCGCCGGTCACGTTTTCTGGGGGCTTGCGCTGGTATCTTTAGCGCTGTTTTTTTCTGAAGACGCTTCTTATGCACAACCGATAAGTACAGCCCAACAGTTAGCTGTCACGATTGTGCAGAGTGAGGGAAACGCGGCTTATTCTGAATTCGCCAATGCGTTACGAAAAACACTTGGAGGAAGTGGGATTGCGCCTGTTGTTATTGATTCCTCTCAATCTATTCCAATTGACGGGCTAGTCATCGCGGTCGGGATGAAGGCCGCAACAGTGGCAGCGGCAAGCAAAGCACCCGCCGTACTCAATGTATTTATTCCAAGATTAGGTTATAAAAAGTTGCTGCACGACTTTCCGCAACGTGCGGATTCTCTCAAGTTTTCTGCTGTGTTCATGGACCAGCCGGCTTATCGCGAAGTGCATCTTATTGCCGCTTTGCTTCCGGAAAAACGAAATGTCGGCGTGTTGTATTCAGTCATCCCAGAGGAGTTTTCCAAGCTCAAGGATGAGCTGGGTGAGCATGGTTTCAAAATGCACACCCAAGTTGTCAATGCTGAAACCCCCTTAGCGCAAGGGCTGCAATCGATATTAAGTAAGAGTGAAGTATTACTCGTGCTGCCAGATGTCGAAGTCTATAACAGCGCGACTATGCGCAATATTCTGCTGACTACTTATCGAAGCCGTGTGCCTTTGATTGGCATATCAGCGGGCTATGTTAAGGCTGGTGCACTGAGTGCGTTAATCAGCACGCCTACACAAATTGCCAGACAAGTCGTCGCACTGACTCTGAATTTTTCAGACACCTTTGCGCTACCGGATGCTCAGTATCCACAGGAATTTGAAGTAATGGTCAACGAGCAGGTTGTGCACTCGCTGGGCTTGCAAGTCAAAAGTGCGGCTGAGTTGCATGATCTCATCGTTATTGATGACGGCAGGACTGGGCCATGAAGCACTACGGTATTGAGCGGCAGACCTTGCTGGTGACGCTGATCCCCATCGTGATGATGGCTGCGTTGCTGGAAAGTTATTTTATTTACGCACGCTTTTCAGATATTGATCGTGCTTTGCTGGAGCGATCGAGAATGATGGCGCACCAGATTGCGTATTCCAGCGAGTACGCCGTTTTTTCGGGCAATCAAGAATTGTTGCAACAAAATGTTGATGATGCACTTACCCAACCGGACGTAAGTAATTTAGTGGTGATGGATACAGATGCCAAACCTTTGGCAGGCGAGGCATTCGGCCAGCCTTCTCTTGCGAAGGTAAACAGCTCGAATCTTATTTTTCAGGATAGTGATGTTCTGGTTTTATATGAGCCTATCCTCGCAACACAGATCAAATTTGACACTTTTTCTAGTGAGTCATTAACGCAGCCTTCCGCACTCAAGCCACTCGGCGCGGTTGTCATCGAAATCAGCAAACATCGTCTGAACCAAATGAAGCGCGAAATATTGCTGCTCGGTTTATTGTTCACGGGTTTAATTTTGGCGGGTGCGCTGATGCTGGCGATATGGGCATCACGCAGGTTAACCCGACCTGTCATGGAAATGAGCGATGCCATACAACGCTTCGGGGAAGGTGAACTGGACACAAGGATTTCTTCACAAGCCAAGGTGTACGAGTTAATTGTCTTGGCCAATGGGTTTAACCAAATGGCGGGTCAATTGCAACATGAACATGAAATATTGGAAGACCTTGTCGCAAGCAGAATTGCCGCGCTTGCAGCAAGCGAACGGGAATATCGCACCTTGTTTGAAAATGCGCCCGATGCAATCGCGAGATATGACAATGAGTGTCGCTGCATTTACGTCAACCCGGCTTTTGGTAGTCTAGTAGAAGGGGGAGTTAACGCATTGCTGGGCAAGAAACCTTCAGAGATTCCCGGCGAATTTAGCTCGGAATTCTATGAAACCCATATTAAAGATGTATTTGAAAGCGGGCAAAACACACAGTTAGAACTGAAATGGTCGGGAAAACAAGGGAAGAAAATTTACAGCCAGATTCGCTTGACGGCTGAACGCGATCTTTCGGGAAACATTAGGTCGGTGCTGGGTGTGGGGCGTGATATCACCACACTCAAGTTGGCGGAAAAAATACTCAACGAGCAAAATTTGGAAATGATCGCCTTGCGTGATGAGGCATTGGCGGCGAGCCAATCAAAGAGCGAGTTTCTCGCCAACATGAGCCACGAAATCAGGACACCGATGAACAGTATTCTCGGTATGGCACATCTTGCGTTGGCTATCGATTTACCGCCAAAGGCAAAAAATTATCTCGAAAAGATTCATCTCTCCGGCCTGAGTCTGCTCGGCATTATTGATGAAATATTGGATATTTCAAAGATAGGGGCGGGCAAGCTCAGGTTGGAAAATGGCAATTTCAATCTGCATGAACTTTTAGAGAACAGCAAAATTCTGTTTGAAGAAAAGATCAGGGAAAAGGGACTGAGTTTTTCGTTTGAAATCGACCACGATCTTTCATTCCGATTGCATGGGGACGCACCCAGATTAGGTCAGGTACTAATCAATTACATTGGCAATGCCGTGAAATTTACTGAGCGCGGTGCGATAGCCGTTCGCGTCAAAAAAGTAGATGAAAATTCATCTGGCGTGCTGCTGCGTTTAGAAGTGCAGGACAGCGGTATCGGCATCAGTGATGACGTAAAGTCAAAACTGTTCCAACCGTTTCAGCAGGCCGACAGTTCTACCACGCGTGAATACGGCGGCACGGGTTTGGGTCTTGCCATCAGCCGCAAGCTGATCGAGTTAATGCCAGAGGGCAAGGTTGGGGTTGAAAGTGTTATGGGGCAGGGCAGCACGTTCTGGTTCAGCGCTAGGCTGGGTTTGCCTGTAGCAGAGGTGCATGAAACTCCGAGCGAAACCGACACACGCCATGATTATTTTGAAACGCTCAAGGGCGCACGTATTCTGCTCGCTGATGATCATCCGTTCAATCTCGAAGTGGCGGGTGATATTCTGGAAAATGTCGGCGTAATTGTAAGCACGGCGAAAAACGGGAAAGAAGTGCTGGAGCTGCTCAAGCGCAATCACTTTGATTGTGTGCTGATGGACATTCAGATGCCTGTTATGGACGGTTTTGAGGCAACGCGACTGATCCGCCTCGATCCTGTATTGGCTGAAACTCTGGTCATCGCCATGACGGCCAATGCCTCTAAAGAAGATTGCGAACGCTGCCTTAAGGCGGGCATGGATGACTTCATAACCAAGCCATTCAAGCCTGCTCAATTTTATGCCACGCTTGCGACGTGGCTTGAAAAGCATGCCACAGGAAACAAGAAGCGAGCCGAACCTACTAAGGTATTCACTGAAGCCAGCGCCCTCGAAATTTGTCCCATAGACTTGACTGTACTTACCGAATTGTACGGTGACGACAAACAGGAGATGCGGGAAATGGTCGGAAAATTTGTGAAAACGTCGCGGCTGGACATGGCAAAAATTGAAGCTGCCCTGAAGCTCAAGGATTACGCGGCAACCGGCAAGTTGGCGCATTTCGTTCGCGGCCCTTCCGGGATGATAGGAGCGATGGGATTGGCGAAACTGTGCTTTGAACTGGAAGTACACTGCATGGACAGTGATAAAGAAAATAGGGCGCTGGAAGTAATTGGCGAAATGCACATCATGCTGGATCAAATCGACGAACAAAGGGACAACTATTTTCGTTAATTTAACGACTGTGCCTTATAT
>CANFCA010000149.1 GCA_947445045.1 Gallionellaceae bacterium | reverse complement strand
TGTATCGGCTTGCTAAATCCGCCGCCGCAAGGTTTTGATCTTCACTATAACCGTAAATTTCGGCACCCGGCAATATAAAGCGATGCCCTTCGTCATGCGCCCTGAAATTGCACGGCACCCAGACGATTTTGCCCGCCACGTATTGTTGAGTTGCCGCGCTGTAGTTGCCCAGCACGCCATCAAAAGGTTTTAAGGATGCCGCAAAAATTAGTAGCATCAACAGCGCAACAACGTTCGTTGCAGGTCGGGTGAAATCTGATTTCGCTATCGCCAACACAATCAAAATAGTTGTCACTAAACACAGCAACCAAAAGCTGATTGAATATAAATCTGCGTTGTTCATTTCGCTTTGCAAACGCAAGGCGAGAGCGGCTAAACCAACGATCAACACACCGGCAAGCATCAGTGTCGCAATGAACACTTTGCGGCTGATGCGCTGCCAATTCAATGCACACAGCAATGCCAGCGCTGGCATCACATCCAACAAATATCGCCCTGAACGTTGGCTGGGCAAACTAAAGCTAATGAAGAACGCTGCGACCAATAGCCACAATAATTTTTCGTCATTGCTGAGTTGTTGGCGATTTTTGTAGGTAACGAAAAACAACGCCACCACGATGAAAGTCAGCAGCCCCGCGTTGGTCAAAAACGCCAGCGTATAACTCCAAATGCTTGAGCCGCCCCATAGCAGCTTTTCCAAATAGCTCGGCCCGTGCGGGTCAAACTTGCCGACATTTTCGCCCACCACGAATTCTTTCCATACCGCTTGTGGATTGGGGTCGAGCGCGAACCATAAACCAAAAACTGCCACTGCCACAGCGATAGTGATGAAAACTTTTAACGCATCCTGCTTGATAAATTCCATCACCCGATATTGCCGTTGATGCCAATACCAAACTACTAAACCCAGCGTAACAGGCAAGCCCAGCGCGAAGGATTTATACAAAAAGCCGATGCCGATACTGATGCCAAGCAGCGACGGCATCAGCCAACGCGATGCGAAAAATTTTTGCCAATACAACAACACAAAAAACGGCAGGGAGAGCCAAAACACTTCGGGTGGATTGGTTAAAAAGGGACGGCCAAAACGATAGGTGGTGAAGAATGCGAGGAAGGTGAGGGCGGCGATAAAGCCCGTTTCGATTTGCTTGGAAAGCTTCCAGCCCAGCATGAATAGCATCGCTGCCGTCAGCATCGTGTAGATCACGCTAGGGTAGCGCAGTTTCCACAACGTCCAATCTTGCCCCCAATTGGTAGAAGCGATGCCTTGCCAGAACAGCAACGGCGGCTTGGTGTTGCGCATATTATCCAGCCCAGATTTCAGAGGTAGTAGATGCTCACTACTCGCGGTCAAGCGGACAATATGTTCGTATGGATATTCGTCGCCGTTTTTCGGAATGTGCTGGCTATCGAGTCCGTAAAAATAAGTGAATACGGCAATCACACAGGCTGCCAAATACCAGAATAAACGTATTCGTGCATCCGATTGCATCATGGCGATTTGTCAGAATCTAACTCTGGGATGTTGGGCAAAGCAATTTCATCGACTTCTTTGTGGCTGCGGAACGTCCAGAAATTGTTCACCAAAAAATTGAACACGCTAGCGAACACAATCGCCGATGCGTTGGCGACAAGATAGTGAAAATGCAGTGCCAACAGCTTGGTTAAAATAAATTGCAGCACGATGCCGACCCAGCAGGCTAGGGCATATTGGCCAAAATGCAGCAGCAAATGTTTGTCAGGGGAGTGCTGCCGATCTCGCCAAGTCCAAGCGCGATTCCAGAAAAAGTTATTGATGGTGGCAACAAAAATTGCCAACGCCAGCGACACATTCAAACGCATATCTGTGGCGTGAATTGCACTGAATAAAAATTCTTGTCCGAGATACAGCACGCCCAAATTCACTACCACGCCGGATGCACCGACCGTACCAAATTTCATAAAACGTTTTTTGAATACCCAAGCGAACAGTGGCTGCTCGGCAACGCGAAACAACCAGTTCATAAAGCTTGCGGATCTATTGCCGCCACTCTATCTTCAGGCGGTATCGGCTCACCTATCATCTCATGTACTTTTGTCATAACTTGTTCAGGTGAGATTTGCTTCAAGCACTGGTTATCGCCATCACACGGTGAAGCACGATGGTTATAGGCTGTAAGGCAAGGTGAGCAGGGTAGGGCGCGATGGAAGCAATAGGCATTACTGCCCAGTGATTTATAAAGCAATGGCGTTTCAGGTCCGAAGAAAATGATAGTTGGTAACTGCGGGGTGAGCGCGGCAAATTGCCCCGGCCCACCATCGTTAGTCACCAGCAACGATGCACGATGAAACACTGCCAACAAATGCCGCACTGATTTGGTATAGCCCGCCAAGTTAACGCAACGGGGGTCACTGCAATGATCGACGACTTCTTGAGCTATCGCTCTATCGCTCTGCATGCCTATTATAGCGACCGCATAACCTTCATCCAACAAGGTTTGACACAATTGAAAATAATTTTTTAACGGCCATGCGCGTATCGGTAAAATGCCTCCACTCGGATAAATCAGCACCAATTTTTTACCCTGAATGGTCGGATAAAGATTGTGCAGCTCTTTATGAACGGCCTCTAATTCGCCTTTAGCGAATTCCAACACCGGTGTTTTCCCCGTATAGGGCGGTGGAAAGAGTTTATTCGGCGGGCTGGTCAGCGATTCCAATGCCGCCGCCAACGATAAAAATTGCTGCGTTAAATGTCGATACGGGTTGTAGATAACAGGGCGATTAATAAACGAGCCCCGATACAAGCCTTCTTGCGTATGAGGGTGAAAACCGACACGAAATGCCGCACCAGACAGATAAGAAAAAATACTGCTGATGCGCGCAAACAACTCACAGTCAATCACGGCATCGATTTTTAGTTGACGCATTCTGCGTATCGCCCACAGGCTATCCTTGACCAAGCCTTTCAACGAACTGTCGTCTAACGTCAGCACATTTTCCGGGGGAATGACCTCCAGCAAATCTAACACTTCACGATTTTTGGCAAACATCAGCACATGTATCGAAGCTTCAGGATATTGCTGTTTGAGGCGCATAAACATGGGCTGTGCAAGCACCAGACTGCCCATCTCGGAAAGCAGAATCACCAGAATTTTATTCGGCGGCACTCCGTCCGGCTCGTTATAAAAAACACGATTCAGTCCTGACAGCAACGCGCAAATTGGTACGCCTAGGTATCGGTCGATAGCGCGCTGGGTTTTGATATTCATCTGGTGGCTCACAACTTAAACAGACTGGGATTATCGGGGATTTCAATCGCCCAAGCAATCAAAGCTAAAAGCAAATGCTACAATTCGCGCCTTTCTATTTAGGCGGATTTGCCATGCACACACTGATTTGCGGCTCGATGGCTTTTGACACCATCATGGTGTTTCAAGATCAATTCAAGAAGCACATTCTTCCTGAAAAAATTCATATCTTGAATGTGGCGTTTTTAGTGCCAGAAATGCGCCGCGAGTTTGGCGGGTGCGCGGGCAATATCGCGTATAACCTTAAATTGCTGGGTGAACAGCCACGCATCATGGCAACAGTGGGCGATGACTTTTCCAGCTACACCGTGCGCCTGGGTCAGCTCGGTTTGTCGCAGGCACACATTCGCCGTATTCCCGGGAGCTACACCGGGCAAGCATTCATCACTACCGATTTGGACGACAACCAGATTACCGCATTCCACCCCGGCGCGATGGGCATGTCTCATCTCAACCATGTAACGGACGCAAAAGACATTAGTCTAGGCATTGTTTCACCCGACGGGCGCGATGGTATGTTGCAGCATGCGAACGAATTTCGTGATGCGTGCATACCTTGGGTGTTCGATCCGGGTCAAGGGATGCCGATGTTTAGTGGTGAGGAGTTGCTCAACTTTGTTGCGCAAGCTGATTATGTGACAGTAAATGATTATGAAGCACAAATGCTTCAGGATAAAACGGGTAAGAAAATTGGAGAGCTTGCCAAGGGCAAGCGTGCCTTCATCATCACACGCGGCGGTGAAGGTTCAACCATTTATGCGGACGGCAAGGAAATCAATATCCCTACTGCCAAGCCAACCGCATTGCTTGATCCAACTGGCTGCGGAGATGCCTATCGCGCTGGTCTGTTGCACGGCATTCAGAAAGGATGGGACTGGGAAACGACCGGACGCTTGGCATCATTGCTTGGCTCGCTCAAAATCGCCAGTCGCGGCGGGCAAAATCACGCACCGAGCAAGGATGAATTGGAACTGCAATTCCATCAGCACTTTGGTTTTACTATTACGCTGTAAGCAACTGTCAATTATTGCACCTGCTCTAAGTTGCCGGTGTAATTCACAGTTCGATTCAGCAAAGTGCTAACATCGCGACCCATGCGTCGTTTATTCACAAAATCGGAAACTTAAAAACATGTATTTACGTTTTTTCCTGATTGTCTTGGAAGTTCTTTTCATTACCATCTTGGATTACAAGATGGCATCGCATTTTTATT
>CANFCA010000148.1 GCA_947445045.1 Gallionellaceae bacterium | reverse complement strand
GGTCAGGGTGCGATGCCCGATTGTATGCGTGAACTAGATGCGAGAGGCTTGCGCAATGCGGTGCTGGAAGCCGCACGCAGCAAACCTTTTCTCGGAATTTGCATTGGGCTGCAAATGTTGTTTGAGCATAGTGCAGAAGGTGATGTGGCTGGATTGGGTTTGTTGTCTGGTGAGGTGGTGCGTTTCGTTAGCCCGCTAAAAGATGCGCAGGGTAATAAACTCAAAGTGCCGCACATGGGTTGGAATCAGGTGAAACTCGTTGCCCCTGCGCATCCTTTATGGAGCGGTATCGAGCAAGATGCGCGTTTTTACTTTGTTCACAGCTACTATGTACGGCCACAAGATGAAAAAGTCGTGCAAGCCACTTGCGAATATCCAAAGCCTTTTGTGTGTGCAATCGCGCAAGATAATTTATTCGCGGTGCAGTTTCACCCTGAAAAAAGCCATGTAGCCGGTCTTCAGTTATTGCAAAACTTTACCCAGTGGAACCCTTAATTAACTTAACTAATTACTATGCTAATTATTCCTGCGATTGATTTAAAAGACGGTCATTGTGTACGCCTCAAGCAAGGCTTGATGGAAGATGCCACGGTGTTTTCTGAAGATCCGGCGGCCACCGCAAAACATTGGTTGGCGCAAGGTGCGCGACGATTGCATTTGGTCGATTTGAATGGGGCTTTTGCAGGCAAGCCGAAAAATGAAGCCGCTGTGAAAAGCATTATTGAGGCCGTGGGGCTAGATGTGCCTGTGCAACTCGGTGGTGGCATACGCGATTTGGAAACCATCGAGCGTTATCTTGATCTGGGCGTGACCTACATCATCATCGGCACGGCAGCAGTGAAAGTGCCTGGATTTTTGCATGAAGCCTGTGACGCTTTTCCTGGTCACATCATGGTTGGTTTGGATGCCAAGGCTGGCAAAGTTGCCGTGGATGGCTGGTCTAAGCTCACCGGGCATGATGTGGGCGATCTGGCTAAACGTTTCGAAGGCTACGGCGTGGAAGCTATTATCTATACCGACATCGGGCGAGATGGCATGATGTCCGGCGTAAACATTCCCGCCACGGTTGAGTTGGCAAAGCCGCTGCATGTGCCGGTCATCGCCAGCGGTGGCATAACTAATTTGGACGATGTGCGTGCGCTGTGTGCTGTGCAAGCGGAAGGCATCACGGGTGCAATCACCGGCCGCGCAATCTACGAAGGCTCGCTGGACTTGCGTGCCGCGCAAGCGTTAGCGGACGAGCTGTCACCTAAACTGTAATGCTAGCCAAACGCATCATTCCTTGTTTAGATGTCACTGCGGGCCGCGTGGTCAAAGGCGTGAGCTTTGTTGAGTTGCGTGATGCCGGCGACCCTGTCGAAATTGCGCGCCGCTATAATGAACAGGGTGCAGATGAGCTAACCTTTTTAGACATTACTGCCAGTTCAGATGATAGAGGCATTATTTTCCGCATCATCGAGCAAGTTGCTTCAGAAGTGTTTATTCCGCTGACCGTTGGTGGTGGTGTGCGAGAAGTCAGCGATGTGCGCAATTTGCTGAATGCAGGTGCGGATAAAGTGAGTATCAATACTTCCGCCGTGGTGAATCCTCAATTGGTGGCTGACGCTGCTGCACGGTATGGTTCGCAATGTATTGTGGTCGCTATCGATGCCAAACAAGTTTCAGCGGGCCGTTGGGAAGTGTTTACCCACGGCGGTCGGAAGGCAACAGGCTTAGATGTAATCGAATGGGCAAGCAAGATGCAGCAGTTCGGTGCGGGCGAAATTTTGCTCACCAGCATGGATAGAGATGGGCAGAAAAATGGTTTTGATTTGGCATTGACCAAAGCTGTGACGGATGCATTGGAAATTCCGGTTATCGCCAGCGGCGGTGTCGGTAATTTGCAGCACCTCGCCGATGGCGTAAAACTAGGCGGAGCGGATGCAGTGTTGGCAGCGAGTATTTTTCATTTTGGCGAATATACCGTGCAGCAAGCCAAACAATTTATGGCGCAGCAAGGAATAGAAATTCGCTTATGAAAGAAGCTTGGCTAAATAAAGTCAATTGGGCGGCAGACGGCTTGGTTACTGCCATTGCGCAGGACGCAACGACGGGTCGAGTGCTGATGGTGGCGTGGATGAATCGCGAGGCGCTGCAACTGACTTGGCAAAAAAGTGAAGCGGTGTATTGGTCGCGGTCACGCAAAAAGCTGTGGCATAAAGGTGAAGAGTCGGGTCACGTTCAGCGTGTAAAAGAGATTCGTCTTGATTGTGATGGTGACGTAATACTTCTGCAAATCGAACAACATGGCGGTATTGCTTGCCATACAGGCCGTGAGAGTTGTTTCTTCAATCGCTTGGAAAATGGCAAGTGGGTTGAAGTGGATGCGGTGTTGAAATCACCTGATGAAATTTACAAGAAGCTGGTTTGAAATAATGAGCAACGATATATTGCAACGACTTACTGATACGCTGGAAGCGCGCAAAAATGCTGCACCAGAAAGTTCCTATGTCGCCAAGTTATTCAGCAAGGGTGAAGATGCTATTCTGAAAAAAGTGGGCGAAGAGGCAACCGAGGTGATTTTGGCAAGCAAGCAAGGTGATAAAACGCATCTCGTTTACGAAGTCGCTGACTTGTGGTTTCACAACATGGTGCTGCTGGCGCATCACGGTTTGAGTGCGCAAGATGTGTTGAATGAGTTGGCGCGTCGTGAGGGCTTGTCCGGCATCGCTGAAAAAAATAGTCGAGCAAAGGAGTGAATGTGAGCGACTGCCTATTCTGCAAAATTGCGCGTGGTGAAATTCCCAGTCGCAAGGTGTATGAAGACGATGAGGTGTTCGCGTTTCACGACATCAATCCGGTTGCCCCTGTGCATTTTATGATGATCCCCAAGTTGCATTTGGATTCATTGGCGCAGGCTGAAGAGGTACATTCCGCCTTGCTTGGCAGGATGCTGGTATTGGCTTCCCGCTTGGCTCGCGAGCAAGGGTTGGAGCATGGCTTCCGCACTGTTATCAATACGGGAAAAGGCGGCGGGCAAGAAGTGTTTCATTTGCATATTCATGTCATCGGTGGCGGAAATATACCGCCGATGGTTAAACGTAGTTAATCAAAAAGGAGTACAAGATGGGTTCACTTAGTATTTGGCATTGGCTGATCGTGCTGTTGGTAGTGGTGCTGATTTTTGGCACAAAAAAATTGAAGAACATTGGTAGTGATTTGGGCGGTGCGGTAAAAGGCTTTAAAGAAGGCATGAAAAGTGATGATGAAGCAGCCAAGCAAATCAAAGAAGGCGGGCAGACCATCGAAGGCGAAGTAAAAGACAAGAAAACAACTAACGTTTGAGCCTATTAAAACTCAAGCAATGTTTGACTTTAGCTTTTCTGAATTGATTGTCGTTTTGGTTGTGGCGCTGGTAGTCATCGGTCCTGAACGCCTGCCCAAAGTTGCACGTACATTAGGACACCTTTATGGTCGTGCGCAACGTTATGTGAATGGTGTGAAGGCCGACATCTCGCGCGACATGGCGGTTGAGGAATTTCGCCAATTGCAGGCGAAGGTACAAGCGGAAGCGCAGGCAGTCGAGCAATCGGTGAAAAACATCGCAGTAAGTGCGGATGAGCAGATGCATCAAATCAATGCTGCTGTTACTCAGCTTTCTTCAACAAATAAAACTGATGTTGCTGACACAAAATCTAGCACTCCTTCCGCATGAGCAAATTTTGCAATGCTTCAGCTCAATAATTCATGAGTGACACCACTAAACCCGCAACCACCACTGAGACTTTCGTCGCCCACTTAATCGAGTTGCGTACTCGCTTACTGCACTCTGTCGTGGCGTTGTTAGTTGTGTTTATTTGCCTATTTCCGTTTTCCTCTAAGCTCTATACATTGCTTGCGCAACCGCTGTTAGCCAAGCTGCCCAAGGGCGGGCAGATGATTGCTACCGATGTCACTACACCATTCTTTGTACCGCTTAAAGTGTCGATGATGGCGGCGTTTTTGATCGCGCTCCCGTACATCCTGTATCAAATTTGGCGATTCGTCGCACCCGGTTTATACGCACACGAGAAGCGTTTAGTGTGGCCGCTGATTGTCGCCAGCACCATATTGTTTTTTTGCGGTATGGCGTTCGCATATTTCGTTGTTTTCCCTGTGGTGTTCGGCTTCATTACCGCCAGCGCACCGCAGGGTGTTGCAGTGATGACCGATATCGATAAATACCTCAGTTTTGTGTTGGGCATGTTCATGGCGTTCGGCATCACATTTCAGGTGCCTGTCGCGGTCATTTTGCTGGTGCGCATGGGCTTCGTTACAGTGGAAAAATTGCGTGAGATACGCCCTTATATCATCGTCGGTGCATTCATCGTCGGCGCGATATTCACTCCACCAGATGTAGTCTCGCAATTCATGTTGGCGATGCCGTTGTGGCTGCTTTACGAGGCGGGAATTGTGGTGGCGAGTTGGACGGGAAAGGCAAAAATCAAGGAAGCGGCGTGATTACCCGCCAGCCTTCCAATCCTTGC
>CANFCA010000147.1 GCA_947445045.1 Gallionellaceae bacterium | reverse complement strand
TCGAGCCTGAAACTAGAATTAGCCGAGCAAGTCATGTTAAACAATTTGGCGGGTATTTTAGACAAGATGCGTGCTTTAAAAGCGCTCGGCGTTGGCTTGTCGATAGACAATTTTGGTATTGGCAATTCGCCCTTGGCTTATCTACAACAATTGCCTTTAGACCAAATCAAGATTGCTCCCACCTTTGTGCACGACCTCACAACGGACCCCAATGAAGCTTTCATGGTGCAAACTATCATTGATATGACAAAAAAATTGCGCATGGATGTTATCGCAGCTGGGGTCGAAACTGAAGCGCAACTAGCATCCCTGAAAGAGTATGGCTGCACGGCATTTCAGGGGTATTTATTCAATAAGCCTATGCCTATTAATCAATTTGAGGCACTACTGAATTAGGCTAGATATGTTATCGCTTTGATTGTGCGCCTGCATTGCTCTCAGTCGTTATTACAAAAATCCATCTACCAAGTCAACAAGAAATATTGTTTATATTGATCGTTCTCCCAAAATTGCTGCACCACCAAACACCTTCTTCACACCCTTCCACAGCTTAGGCAGCAACCAAATCAGCACCAATATAAACAACACGATAAACACCAAAAATATCGCAGGATGTACCAGCGCTAACCAGCCGCCGAAAAGAAAAGTCCCCTCTTCACCAAACGAAGCCACCATATTGCTCACCGGCTCTGGCGAAGTGTTAATCAACGCCCTGCTACCGGCTTTTGTGAAATGCGTTGCCCCTGCCAGCGTGCCACCCAATAAGGCTACCAGCGTGGCCGTCAGCGGGTCGTTACTATTGATTGCGCCCATTGCCAACAATGCGCCAGCGGGGATGCGAATAAAAGTGTGGATGCTGTCCCACACACTATCGACGAGCGGAAATTTATCCGCCAAAAATTCCACTGCCAACAACACCCCTGACACACCAATCACCACGGGATGTTTCAAGATGCTCAAACTATCTGGCAACGGCACATAGCCGTATTTTGCCAACAAGCCGACAATAAAAACCGTGGCGTACAAACGCAGTCCACTCGCCCAACTCAGCCCTGTGGCTAACGCGATATTTGAAATGGCATCCATCACTTACTCCTAGTCGTTACACGCATATCCTAGCAGTTTTGCATTACGATACGCATTCTAATAGCCACTTCAGAGGTGAGTCATGCAAAATTTATTATTGGGATTTTTACTGTTGGTTATTGCACCCGTTTATGCGGAAGACAACACCTCCTACAACCGCGTGGACTTCAACGTGGAAGCCTCGCGTGAGGTACAAAATGATTTGTTGGTCGCGCACATGGCGATAGATGTGGAAGATAAACTCCCGGCCAACGTTGCACAAAAACTCAACGTTGCGTTGAACGATGCGCTGAAGAAAGCTGCCAAATACACCAACATCAAAACCACCAGCGGCAACCAAAGTACTTACCCGCTTTACACCAACAATAGCCACGTCAATGGCTGGCATGGTCGCGGCGAGTTGCGTTTAGAGAGCCATGACTTCAAAGTTGTGGGCGACTTGATTGCCGAACTGCAATCCACACTGCAACTAAGCAATGTGCAGTTTATGATTTCGCATGACCTACGCGAGAAAGTAGAGAACGATTTAATCACGGATGCGATTCACACTTTCCAATCGCGCGCCGATGCCGTGCGACTCGCAATGGGTGCAAAGTCATATAGAACCGTGCATTTCTCAATCAACCAAGGCGGTTCCCAGCAACCTTACCCGATGGTCGGTATGATGCGCGGCGCAGCCATGTCAGATACCGTTGCCGCGCCAGAATTCGCGGGAGGGGATACTCGATTGACTGTGACGATCAATGGCACAATAGAGGCGCAATAACCTTCAAGGAGAACAATATGATCGGATTAATTTTATTAGGCATTCTCGTCATCGCAGCGTTTTATGGCATCAGCTTGTATAACCATCTAGTCACCGTCAAACATGCGGTTTCACAAGCGTGGGCGAATATTGATGTGCTACTCAAGCAACGCCATGATGAGCTGCCAAAGTTGGTTGAAGTGTGTAAACAGTACAAACAATTCGAGCAGGAAACGTTGCAAAAAGTCATCGCAGCGCGTTCACAAGTGCAAGCTGCACGCGAGCAGCAAAACATTCCTGCGCTCGGTCAAGCAGAAGGCATGTTGCGTTCGGGGTTAGGTGGGATTTTTGCTGTAGCCGAAGCCTATCCTGAGCTAAAAGCTAATGAGAATTTCATGCAACTGCAAAATCGCATCACCTCTCTTGAGAACGGCATCGCGGATCGTCGCGAGTTGTATAACGAATCGGTCAACATCAACAACGTGCAAATCGAAGTGTTCCCCGCCAGCATCATTGCGAAGACATTCAATTTCAGCGCAAAGTCCATACTCGAATTTTCTGCCAATGAAAAAACAGATGTGGACGTGAAGCAACTGTTTAGCTAAACGCCATGCTAGTTTCGTTGCGCCGCGAATACGCCAAACTCGTTACGTCTGGCGCTCAACTGTTATTGCTGTTCATCGGCTTACATTTGGAGACGCGTAATGGCTGGTTGATTTGCCTTGCGATCATTGCAATCATCAGCATTGTGGCTTGGCTGACTGCACTGCAAAAATTGCGCGCGGTTCGAGATACGCCCACCTCAAAAATTGCTTCAGCCGCACAAGGTTATGTCGAACTGGTTGGAAACGGCATCCCATTAAGCGACACCGCTCTACTCAGCAAACACAGTCTGCTGCCATGTTTATGGTATCGCTACACCGTCGAACAACAAGACTCCGAAAAGAACTGGAAAACCATTGAGCGCGGTGAAAGCACTGACTCCTTCGTGTTGCGAGATGGCACGGGTGAATGCGTGGTTGATGTAGAACAAGCCGAGATTCTCACCAAATATCGTGACCAGTGGGTTAAGAATGGTCATCGTTACACCGAATGGAAGCTTTTACAACTCGACAATCTCTACGTAATTGGACAATTCCGTACCAAAAATTGCACTTTAGAATTCGACAGCAAAGCTGAACTCAATGCATTGCTCGCCGAGTGGAAAAAGGATACGCCCGCCTTGCATAAACGCTTTGACCTAAACAACGATGGCGAGTTAGATATGGACGAATGGCTACTTGCCAGACAAGCCGCCAAACGCGAAGTGAGGAAAATGATGGGTGTAGCCCACGCACAGGCCGATTTGAACATCATCGGTAAACCACGCGATGCAAAATTATTTTTAATCAGCAATATCTCCTCTGAAAAACTATCGCGGCGATACTTCTTTTGGAGCTGGGCTCATGTAGTAATATTTTTTGGCAGCTTAGTTGGAATCAGTTGGGTGGCACAGCAAGCAGCACTTTAGTTAAACATACAATGAGCGGGCTAAACGCACACTAATTTTTCGCTAATTCTTTATTGCAATAATCTGGGAAATATATGCCGCGAGATAACCAAATGAACAAGATTCCCCAAGTGACGCTACTGTTTTGGGTAATGAAAGTAATCGCAACCACACTAGGTGAAACGGGTGGCGATGCAGTCTCCATGTCCATGAATCTAGGCTATCTGGTTGGGACGGGTATTTTTGCCGCAATCTTTTTTGTGGCAGTGTTTGCGCAAATCCAAACCAAGAGCTTTCACCCGTTTCTATATTGGACGACCATTATTGCCACGACCACGGTGGGAACAACTCTGGCGGACTATGCTGACCGTTCGCTAGGCATTGGCTATGCAGGTGGCACTACGTTATTGCTTGCCATACTCATAGCCTCTTTAATCATTTGGTATTGGTCTATCGGCTCGGTGTCGATTTATGCAATCCGCCATCCCAAAGCAGAAATGTTCTATTGGGTGACGATTATGTTTTCTCAAACGCTAGGTACGGCACTAGGTGATTGGACAGCCGATACTGCCGGATTAGGCTTTGGTGGGGGCACTATAGTATTCAGCATGCTGTTGCTAATGGTTGCTGCGGCATACCTCTGGACGAAAATTTCTCACACCATTTTATTCTGGCTGGCATTCGTGCTTACCCGCCCCTTTGGTGCGGTAGTGGGCGATTTCCTCGACAAGCCTATCAATGAAGGCGGATTGGCATTGAGCCGTTATTCCGCATCTGCAACGCTTTTAGTATTTATCATCGCCTGCATTTTAATTTTCCCACAAAGAGCAGCGAGAAAAGAACATTGAACATCACCCAATAAAAAAGCGTGCACTCGGCCTAGCCGTTCCGCAAAGGTGTGCAGTTTAGATAAAAATTTGATTGGATTACATCCTGGATAAAAAACAATCACAAGCAGAACTTGCACTATTTGAAGTGTGGTGGAAAATGCAGAGATTTAACAAAACAAGCGCAGGAAAAGAATTTGCGCGTTTGGGATGGATGGAGCGAGCCCGCAGCCAGTGCGACGGTGCGCTTGGAGAGAAATCTACAATGAACGGAACTTTAGCGTGCGAACAGGAGTAGTTGTAGCATGGCAAATTTTTACAGAAATTATCTTAAATACTGTCAACTCCCTGCGGAAGATTTTATGCTGGAAATGATAATCC
>CANFCA010000146.1 GCA_947445045.1 Gallionellaceae bacterium | reverse complement strand
TGTACCGTAATGCAACAGTAACTCAGCTGGTCCCAAAGAGTTCGGCACCATCACTGTCACAGCCGCCGTGCCGCTACGAGAAGCGATTTTTGCAACCACCGCTGAATGTGCCTGTGCAGAAAACTCCAAACCTCCATACAGCTTAGGGATAATCATGCCAAAAAACCCTTTGCTCTTGATGAACTGCCACACTTCAGGTGGCAAATCCGCGCGATTATGAGTGATGTCCCAATCATCAATCATGGCACAAAGTTGATCGACTTCATTATCAAGAAAGGCTTGCTCTTCAACGCTTAAAGAAGTTTTTGGGAAGCTGAGGAGCTTATTCCAATTAGGGTTACCGCTGAATAACTCGCCATCCCACCACACTGTACCTGCGTCAATCGCCTCTTGTTCAGTAGCGGAAATTTGCGGCAACACATTGCGGAAGATTTTTAGTGCAGTCGCACTCACCACCGCACGGCGCAAGAAAGGAACGCCTAACAACACGACAAAGAATAGCAATACTGCGCAAGCCGTGATGAAAATTGTTTCAGAAAAACTACCTGCAATAGCGATGGCAGGGACAATCACCACCATGGCCAGAAGCCAACTGATAATTGAGGCGCGGAAGAAGGCGAGCAATATAAAAATTGCCAAAGCTGCCAAAACGGTTAAAGCCATAATCATGCACTCCTGATTTTCTATCGTTATGACCGCACTCTAACCCGATGTCAACAACCGCACAAGAACGCGCATAAAAATACGGGGCTTAGCGCAAGCGATTTACCGCTTCCTCCACACGCTCAACAGCAAATATTTCCATACCCACAATGGGCTGCTTAGGTTTATTTGCTTTGGGAATAATGGCATGGGTGAAACCCAATTTAGCCGCCTCACGCAGCCGCTCTTGACCACGTTGAACAGGGCGCACCTCCCCGGCCAAGCCGACTTCACCAAATACCACCAACTTTTCTGGAAGCGGCTTGTTGCGCAAAGATGAGACCATCGCCAGTATCACCGCAAGGTCCGCACCCGGCTCGGTAATTTTCACGCCGCCCACTGCGTTGATGAACACGTCTTGGTCATAGCACGCGATGCCCGCGTGGCGATGCAATACGGCCAACAACATCGCCAACCTGTTCTGCTCCAACCCTAACGACAAACGTTTCACATTGGGCGAATGCGCTTCATCAAGCAGCGCTTGAATCTCCACTAATAGCGGACGTGTTCCCTCTTGAGTCACCATTACACATGAGCCTGCCACCTGCTGCCCGTGCTGAGATAAGAACATTGCGGAGGGATTACTCACCTCGCGCAAGCCTTTTTCAGTCATGGCAAACACACCTAGCTCGTTTACCGCACCGAAGCGATTTTTGAACGCGCGTATCAAACGGAAACTGGAATGAGTATCACCCTCGAAATACAGCACGGTATCGACGATGTGCTCTAACACTCTGGGGCCAGCTAATGCGCCTTCCTTAGTGACATGCCCCACCAGAATAATCGTGACATTCTGGCTCTTGGCGATGCGGGTGAGTTGCGCTGCGCATTCGCGCACCTGCGCTACCGAACCCGGCGCGGAAGTGAGTTGTTCGGAATACACGGTTTGTATCGAATCGATTACCACTACGTCTGGTTTTTCTGCTGCGATGGTTGCTTGGATTTTTTCTAACTGAATTTCTGGCAACAACCTCAAGCTGCGCGCATCCAATGACAAGCGTTTGGCGCGCAAAGCAATTTGTTGTGCTGACTCTTCACCGCTCACATACAAAGTATTTTGCTGTAGCGACAAATGCGCCAATACTTGCAACAGCAGGGTGGACTTACCTATACCCGGATCACCGCCGATGAGCACCACTGCCCCTGACACCAAGCCGCCGCCTAGCACGCGGTCAAATTCCGCGATTCCCGTCGGAGTGCGAGGCACTTCGGCCGCTTCCACCTCGGATAACAACTGCACCTTACCGCTCGCTGCGAGCGCACTGAAACGGTTGCCACCTTTCACGGCTGGCTCGGCTACCGATTCAACCAAGGTGTTCCATTCCATGCAATGCGGACACTGACCTTGCCACTTAGGGGTTTGCCCACCGCACTCGGTGCAGGAATAAATCGTTTTGGTTTTAGCCATGAGAATTTCTTTGGTTGTGGGAATGGCAGCATAAAAAATGCTTGGCAGTAATTACTGCCAAGCATCATTTTAACTGCTCTTGCTATGAGTGTTACGCTTACTTGTTCAACAAACCATAACCAGACATATTATTTACCATAATTCCCACATACTCTTTAATCAAACTGAGGTCTGCACCGCTCATTTCTGTTTCGGAAGTGGCAGCCCAAATTAAACTGTCATTAGCTGCATCATACAAATTGGTTTCCATGATGGCGTATTGCTCCTCAGCCATGTAACCAGGCGTGTACATCTCCCGATAGCCGTAGCCGTAATAATCAGACCATCTTCCGTAGTAAGGAGGAGGGAAATAGGGCATTCCAGGTACATACACTTTTACAGTTTTTTTACTGACCAAGCGCGTAATCAAAACAGAATCCGCGCCCAACTCTTTAACTTTGGCAGCTATCACGGCTTGATCGTCTTGTTTCTTATCAGGCAATACCATGTAGCTCGCTACCGCATCTATCCCGTGCGCCTTCAACTGAACAACAAATTCATCTTCAAAGATGCGCCGATTCACCGCTTTTTTGGACACACCTACCACCATCACTTTAGTTGGATGAATGCGATAGGCAGGATCCTTCCAATTCGCATTCAACTGTGTAGAAGCACAGCCACCCAGCCATAGCGCGACCATCACACCCAATCCCAATGCACTACTCAAAAATCGTTTCATCTTCATACTCCTTATACCAACTCGCATCAAATGGACGCTACATTACTAACACTCAACGTAGCTAGCCATGCAAAAGCTGACAAGCCGCGCGTATAAACTTTACTTCAAGCAATTCCGACCTCGTTTAAGACCAGCACCTCATGTTCCAGTTCACTAGCTTTCACCCATTCTTGCATAAACGGGTCGCGCATCACTGTCTTCATGTACTCGTCGACCACCCCTTCCTCAAAGATTCTATAGGTCAAAAAGCGAAATACTACGGGTGCAAACATTGCGTCTGCAATACAATAATCTCCAAATAACCAAGGCCCTGTTCCCGAATACAGCGTGCGCAAATCGCGCCAAATATTCCTGATACGTGCAATGTCGGCATCTATCTCTGGTGTAGTCGCCACATGCCGACCACGACCACGTATATTCATCGGCATCGCACTTCGCAACGCTGTAAAACCCGAATGCATCTCCGCGCTAATCGAACGCGCAATCGCCCGTGCAGCTCTATCAGCAGGCCATAAATTCGGATAACTTTCGTGCAAATACTCAGCTATCGACAGTGAGTCCCAGACCGTCAGCTCACCATCACGATACGCAGGCACTTTCCCAGATGGCGAAAAATAGGACAGTTTAAGTTGATATCCTGGAACTTGAAGTGCAACGCGCATCTCTTCGAAATCCACACTCGCATGCTTCAACATCAACCACGCGCGCAGCGACCATGAAGAATAATTTTTATTGCCGACAATCAACAGTGGTTTATTCATAGCAGCCCCCAAATTCACTTCAACTACATGCGACCATAGTATCCCCAGCTTTAACACTGTGCAATCATTCACAATCAACCATTTTTAAGCAAATTTTAAGTTACCATCGCACCTGCCAATTTATTTATCCCTGCCGTGTCCATCGAAGTCGAACGTTTTTTCTCCGCGCAAAGCCCGCTCGCTGCTGAAGTTGATACCTTCCGTCCGCGTGAACAACAGCGCGATATGGCGCTGGCTGTGGCGGCGGCAATACGCGATAACGCGATACTGGTGGCGGAAGCGGGAACGGGGACGGGGAAAACTTTCGCCTATCTCGTCCCTGCCCTGCTCAATGGTGGCAAGGTCATCATCTCCACTGGCACGAAGAATTTACAAGACCAACTGTTTCAAAAAGATTTGCCCAAAGTGCGCGACGCGCTCAAAGCCCCTGTGGCAATCGCGCTGCTCAAAGGCCGCGCCAACTATGTGTGCCACTACCATTTGGAGCGAGCGTTGAGTGATGGTCGCTTTGCTACACGCGAAGACATCAAGCATCTCGGCAAAATAAAACAGTACGCCAAGGTCAGCGATTCGGGCGACAAGAGCGGTTTAGCAGATGTATCGGAAACCGCGCCCATCTGGATGCATGTCACTTCCACGCGTGACAATTGTCTCGGTCAGGAATGCCCTAATCACAAAGAATGCTTCGTTCTGAAAGCCCGCACTGAGGCGATGAAAGCCGACATCGTGGTGGTGAATCATCATTTGTTTTTTGCCGATGTGATGCTGCGTGATGAGGGTGTGGCGGAATTGTTACCTGCTTGCAATACGGTGATTTTCGACGAGGCACATCAACTACCAGAAACCGCGAGTTTATTCTTTGGTGAAAATTTATCCACCTCACAGTTGCTGGATTTGGCTCGCGATGCGCGTATAGAAGCGATGACTTCAGCAAAAGATTTTGCGCC
>CANFCA010000145.1 GCA_947445045.1 Gallionellaceae bacterium | reverse complement strand
TATATTTTGATACGCGCCTGGATTTATGGATCACCAATACCTGGTTGGAACAGCCTGATTGTGTCACTTTATTTTATTGGCGGCATCATCATCGCGATGCTGGGCATCCTTGGAATCTATTTGGGCAAGACCTTCGATGAAACCAAGAAACGGCCACTGTATATCATCAGACGGACTACCTTCGATGAACAGCCTGATTAAATCCACACCTTGGGACACGTCTGCTTTTGGTATGCCGACATGGGAGCTGATCGAATACAGCGAAGCAGCATTACAACAAGCGCAGCAGGCAAAAGGGCATCACACTCTCAAAGTTGACCCATTAGCAGATAAGCATCTGTTACACAATTACGGCTTTTATTATTGCGACACCTTGATTGAACCTCATTGCACGGTGTCTCGTTTACGCACATCACTCCATCCAGATATAAGTATTTCTAAAATAGTTGATTTCGAGCAAGCATTGGCGATATGCAAAGGTGCATTCATTCATGGGCGCTTCCATCGCGATTTTAATTTATCTAAAGCGGCAGCAGACTTTCGCTATGGCAATTGGCTAAAGCAACTACTCGAAGCGCAACAGGTTTATGGCCTTTACTGGGAAGGCACTCTGGCGGGCTTCATTGGACATAAGGGCAACAACCTTGTTTTACATGCAGTTGCCGAACAATATCGTGGTAAGGGATTGTCAAAATATTGGTGGGGTGCCGTGTGTGCTGACTTATTTGGCATAGGAAACAATAAAGTAAAAAGCTCAATCTCCGCCAGCAATTTAGCGGTACTTAATTTATACGCTTCACTGGGCTTTTCGTTTAGTAATCCGCAGGACATCTATCATCGGATGACATTATGAGCAACTCCATCACCCACAACTCATGCAGCAGCTAATCCGTTACGGCCTAGTAGGCGCAGCAACCAACTTGGTCATGTACGCCGTTTACCTGCTGATTACATACCTCGGTGTAGAACCAAAAAAAACCATGACTTTACTCTACGTCATCGGTGCTTCAATCGGTTTTATTGGCCACAGAAAATGGTCATTCGCTCACACTGGGAATGCCACCAAGGCAATAGCTCGTTATACAATCACCCATCTATCGGGCTATTTTCTGAACTGGATGATTCTTTTTGTCTTCGTTGATCAACTTGGCTATGCACATCAGTTAGTTCAGGGTGTAACGATTTTTATCATTGCTGGCTATCTATTTATAGTGTTTAAGTATTTCGTATTTCCTGAAAATAATCGTTCGAATAATTCAATATGAACAACATCCCTTTTAACAAACCCCACATGACTGGCCGAGAGCTATGGTACATCGCTCAAGCCCATACTAATGGTCACCTTGCAGGCGACGGCATGTTCACCAAAAAATGCCATGCTTGGCTAGAGGCTCGCTCAGGCACACTCAAGGCATTACTCACCCACTCGTGCACCGCTGCGTTGGAAATGGCGGCGATTCTCGCTGACATTCAGCCGGGTGATGAAGTCATCATGCCCTCTTATACTTTTGTTTCAACAGCCAATGCTTTTGTATTGCGTGGCGGTGTGCCCGTGTTTGTGGATATTCGCTCCGACACACTGAATATTGACGAAACAAAAATTGAAGCCGCTATCACGCCGCGTACAAAAGCGATTGTGCCAGTGCATTATGCTGGGGTTGCATGTGAGATGGATGTGATCATGGACATCGCACGGCATCATAATCTGTTGGTGATAGAAGACGCTGCGCAGGCCGTCATGTCGGTCTACAAGGGGAAAACGCTCGGTACAATCGGTCATCTTGGCGCGTACTCTTTCCACGAAACCAAAAATATCATTTCTGGCGAAGGGGGTGCATTGTTGGTCAATGATGAACGCTTTGCTGAACGCGCGGAAATAGTCCGTGAAAAAGGCACGAACCGCAGTCAGTTCTTTCGCGGACAGGTTGATAAATATACTTGGGTGGATGTCGGCTCATCCTATTTGCCAGGCGAAGTCATCGCCGCTTTTTTGTGGGCGCAAATGGAGGAGGCCGAGAGCATTACCCAGAAACGTTTAGACATTTGGGACCAGTATCATCAAGCATTCGCTACGCTTGAAGAGACGGGGAAATTGAGACGCCCGATCATTCCAGATGGCAGCCAACACAATGCACATATGTATTACATCCTGCTGAAATCTTTAGAAAAACGCGCTGAAGTGATTGCACATCTGAAAGAAAGAAACGTCAATGCCGTATTCCACTATGTGCCGCTACACAGCTCTCCTGCAGGAAAAAAATACTCGCGCATTAGTGGTGCAATGGAACACACCGATGATTTGTCGGATCGACTACTGCGGCTGCCGTTGTGGATAGACATGGGTGATAATCAAGCTAAAGTCATAGCCGAACTACACAACGCACTCAGCTAAACTAAGACTAGCTTTTCTTCACCACCTGCATCGCCGTCGCCACCATTCCTGCTATATCTGCGGCATTGCCGGGCAAGATCATAGTATTTCCTTGCTTGGCGATGTTGCCAAATGCGTCAACGAAGCGTTCTGCAACTTTAAGGTTCACCGCAGTCAACCCACCTTCGGCTTGAGTCGCAGCAGCAACTACACGGATGGATTCAGCTGTGGCATTAGCAACTAACAACAATGCTTCCGCTTCACCCTGTGCGTTATTGATTGCGGCTTGACGAGTACCTTCTGACTCGCGTATCGATGCCGTCATTTTGCCCTCGGCAAGATTAATCTCTTCTTGCTTCTTGCCTTCTGATTGCGCAATCAGCGCGCGCTTTTCACGTTCGGCTGTTATCTGTTTTTGCATCGATGCCAATACTTGTTGTGGCGGTGTGATGTCTTTAATTTCGTAGCGCAGCACTTTCACACCCCAGTTTGGGCTGGCTTCATCAAGTGCAAACACTACGGTACGATTGATTGCATCGCGGTCTTCCAATAATTTATCCAAATCACGTTTACCACATTCCGAACGCAGCGCTGTTTGCGCGAGCATGGTGATTGCGGCGAGATAATTCGATGTACCGTAACTAGCACGTGCCGCATCCGTGACTTGATAGTACAACACACCATCCACTTGCACTTGGGTGTTATCACGCGTAATGCAAACTTGAGGGGCGATGTCGATGGGGAATTCAGTCAGACGATGTTTATAAGCGATGCGATCCAAAAACGGAATCACAATATTCAAGCCCGGCTCAAGCGTAGCCTGATACTTACCTAGTCGCTCAACCACCCAAGCGTTTTGCTGAGGAATTATTTTAATGGTTTGAAACGCTAAAAAAATCGCAAATGCAGCCAAGCCAACAACGAACATATCCATCCTATTTCCTTTACTCAATAATTAAATGTGATCCCACCATTGCTTTAATCTGCCAAACGGATTGGGTCTCGTCATACACAGCATGAATATCCAGCTCTGCATCCCATTCCGCACCCCGATAAGCGACGCGTGCATGACGGTTATCATTCCAACTCACAATCTGAACATTTTGACCAATGTCGTAATCAATATTCGCCTGCGTCTCTGGCTTACCTTGATGTTTCCGCCAACGATATATTCCCGCAACACTCGCACTACATACCAGTGCTGCCGTCACCACCTGACCACTCCACGCCACACCTACAAAGGCTATCAACCCTGCAGCCGAAAAACCTAACGCCACGGCCAGCAAATAAAACGTTCCGCTGAACATTTCTAGTATCACCAGCACAACCGTCGCCAACCACCATTCCCAGTAAAGTTCCATCACTATCCTTTTAAAACTCTCTAAATACATTGCAACAAGTGCATTCTGCCACGTTTACAACAACCATACTTACGCCACGGAATCACCCACAACTATCCCTACCACTTTACTCAGATATTTTGCTATGATTCCCAGCCTAGAAACCTGATTATTATTTTTTAACCCTCAACTTTAAAGACTAAACATCATGACCATAAAATCTTTTCATCCTCCCGCACGCACTTTGATGGGTCCAGGCCCATCTGACGTTAATCCGCGCATCCTCGAAGCCATGTCGCGCCCGACCATTGGTCACCTTGACCCGATGTTTGTGGCAATGATGGATGAAATGAAAGCGTTGTTGCAGTACGCATTCCAAACTAAAAATCCTTTGACGCTGCCTGTCTCCGCGCCGGGCTCAGCAGGCATGGAAATGTGCTTCGTCAACCTCGTTGAACCGGGTGATAAAGTCATCGTGTGCCAGAACGGCGTGTTCGGCGGACGTATGAAAGAAAACGTCGAGCGTTGCGGCGGCATTGCTGTGATGGTGGAAGACACTTGGGGCAGCGCAGTTGACCCGAACAAACTGGAAGCCGCACTCAAGCAAAATCCCGACACAAAAGTGGTCGCTTTTGTTCATGCAGAAACTTCTACTGGCGCATTGTCCGATGTGAAAACCTTAGTTGAAATTGCACACCGTGCAGGCTGTTTAACCATTGTCGATGCGGTGACTTCGCTTGGCGGCTCACCACTCAAAGTGGATGAGTGGAATATCGATGCGATTTATTCAGGCTCACAAAAATGTCTGTCCTGCACACCGGGATTATCGCCAGTGAGTTTCAACGAGCGTGCGGTAGAGCGAATCAAAACGCGCAAAACCAAGGTGCAAAGTTGGTTCTTGGATTTGAAT
>CANFCA010000144.1 GCA_947445045.1 Gallionellaceae bacterium | reverse complement strand
CGCCCTGTATTAAAACCGCTCGACTGGGTGGTGATGTTTGCGCAAAGCGCACCGCTCCGTTTCTAATATGACTCCAGACGAATACTGCCAAGACAAAGCGGCTTCCAGCGGGTCTAGTTTTTATAGTAGCTTTCGTTTTTTACCCAAAGATAAACGTCGTGCCATTACTGCGCTATATGCGTTTTGTCGCGAGGTGGACGACGTGGTGGATGAATGCACAGACGTGGCAGTAGCACGCACTTCTCTCAATTGGTGGCGCACGCAAGTCGCGGCGATTTACCAAGGCAAGCCGCAACATCCTGTGTGCATTGCACTCGTACCTGTAGTGAAACAATTCAACATGGCACAAGAACATCTGCTGGAAATCATCGATGGCATGGAGATGGATTTAGAGCATGCGCGCTATCAAGATTTCAAATCGCTGCAACTGTATTGCTATCGGGTTGCTTCAGTAGTTGGACTGCTTTCGGTAGAAATTTTCGGCTATAGCAATCGCCAGACGTTGAAGTATGCTCACGATCTGGGCATCGCCTTTCAACTCACCAACATCATTCGCGATGTCGGCGAAGATGCGCGACGCAATCGTATTTATTTACCGATGGACGAAATGCAGCAGTTCAATGTTACCGCAGCAGATATTCTCAATGCGCGCGAAACTGAAAATTTCCAGAAGCTAATGACGTTTCAAATCGAACGTGCGCATCGATTTTACAATCAAGCACTGGCGCAACTCCCCAGTGAGGATCGTAAATCCCAACGCACTAGCTTAATCATGGCTGCCATATATCGCGCGACGCTCATCGAAGTCACTACTAGCGGATGTCATGTGTTAAAGGAACGTGTCTCGCTGACACCTACATATAAATTGTGGTTAGCAATCAAGACGTGGCTGAAGAGTTAGAAGTTGGTGTAATCGGCAGCGGCTATGCAGGCATGGCGGCGGCGATAACACTTGCTCAACGCGGCATTCCTGTTACGGTATTTGAGAGTGCCAAGCAACTCGGCGGACGTGCGCGTGGCGTGATATACAACGACACACAACTCGATAATGGGCAGCATCTCCTGCTGGGCTGCTATCACGACACATTGCGTCTCATTGAAATGGTTGGCGGCAATATCGAAAAAGATTTTTTACGCTTGCCATTACAACTAGACTTGCATCGTCAGTTTTCACTCAAAGCACCGCGCTTACCTGCTCCATTTCATCTACTCACCGCATTGCTTTCCTCACACGGATTATCGCTTGCACAAAGGCTCAGTGCTGCTCGCTTCATGCTGAAAATGCGCCTTGCCAACTTCACACTCCCCTCTCACGTTTACGGGAGAGGGGCTGGGGGAGAGGGTATCGACATCACAGTTGCTCAACTACTTGCTGCTCACCAACAAGACGACAATCTCATTCTCAAGCTCTGGGAGCCGCTCTGTATCGCGGCTCTGAACACGCCTATACACAAGGCTTCCGGGCAAGTGCTGCTCAATGTATTACGTGATTCTTTAACTCGATCGCGCGCTGATAGCGATATGTTGTTGCCACGTATCGATTTCACCGCGCTGTTTCCACAACGCGCAGCCAGCTATATTGAACAACATGGTGGTCAAGTTTTGACTTCGAATGGCGTAGAACAAATTGCTGTGCATGATGAATTTATCGAGCTAAATACAGCACAGGGAGCTAGCAAATACAGCCATGTCATTTGCGCTACACCGCCGACTGTTGCCGCTAATCTACTCCGCCCTATCGCCGCACTCTCCAACACCGTGGCGGCAATCGACAGCTTGGAACATCAACCGATTTACACTGTGTATCTGCAATATCCCGCAAGTGTTCGTCTGCCCTGTCCCATGTTGGGCTTGCATCAACGCATCAGCCAATGGTTATTCGATAAAGGACAAATCTCTGGGCAGCACGGACTAATTGCTGCCGTCATTAGCGCAGAAGGCATCCACCAAAACTTACCGCAAGATGAATTGGCGCAAAAGGTCATTGCAGAACTTCGTGAAGAATTTGGTATTGCCAACACACCATTGTGGGTCAAAGTTATCGCTGAAAAGCGTGCAACTTTTTGTTGCTCACCTAACCTCGCTCGACCAACACAACTGAGCCCCCTACCCCGCTTGCTACTTGCTGGAGACTATACAGCGGGTGATTATCCTGCGACCTTAGAGGGTGCGATTGCCAGTGGTATCAAGTGCGCCGAACTGATCACTTAACCTAAACACGAGGCAATAAAAAAGCGGCCTGTTTCCAGGCCGCTTTTTGCGAAACTACTAATTAGCTTAGTTTACGCGTACTTTTGTTTCTTGCTTAACTGTAGTGTGAATTTCTACACGACGGTTTGCTTCTTGACCTGCTTTAGTCTTGTTGTCGCCAACTGGATTAGCAGAGCCCATACCTTTTGAAGTCAAACGGCTAGCTGCAACGCCTTTCTTGACCAAATAAGCTTTAACTGCTGCTGCACGTGCTGCTGACAACTTAACGTTTTTAGCTTCAGAACCACGGCTATCTGTAAAACCAGAAATCACCAAATCTGAATCTTTGTTTTCGTTAGCAAACGTAACGGCTTCTTCCAACTTAGCAGTTGCTGCCTTTTTCAGTACAGCTGAACCTGTATCAAAACTTGTACCTGAAAGAGTCAGCGCTTTTTCAGTCACAACAGTTTTGAATACTGGAGCTGGTGGTGGAGGTGGTGGAGCAACGACAACCGGCGCAACAACAACCGGTGCTGGTGCTTCAACAACTGGAGCTGGTGCAGGTGCTGGTGCAACAACTACTGGAGCTGGAGCAGGTGCTGGCTTTTTAACCAAGCTTGCATCACAAGTCGCGTTTGCCATTGCAGGAGTCCAATAGCCAGTCTTAACGCAATCACCGAAACCGTCTCTTACGAGGTTACCTTGCGCGTCAATAACATAGCCTTCGTTTACCACTGTATGAGCGGTAGCAATGCCAGTAGCCAACACAGACAAAGCCGCGCCGAGTACAACGCTAGCCGTCATTTTTTTCGCCAACATTTTATTCATCATTATTTCTCCTGTGTAAATAAATTTGCAATCTGGAACGCCCATTTTAGCTAGGACAAACCTAGCTGTCCATCCACTAGTGGGATTTTTGCAACACTTCTAAAAAGTTAATTCAGTGGATAACTTTAGCACTAAACAAACGGGGCGGATTAGAACCGAAATATTTATAATTAGCAAGCAGATACAGCGATTTAGTCGAGTGTATCCCTTATAAATCGCGTATAAATTTCTTGTACCCTTCAAACCACACCACACTTGCCAGTCCTACTAAGACGCAAAGTCCGAACTGACGGGGCAAGATGGATGAAAAATGGAAGACTTCCCGCAAAAATGGCACCACCAGCGTGAGTATGAGGAAAATAAACGCCCCGCCGGAGACCCACCAAAATGAAGGATTTCTGTTGTCGAATGACTTAAAGATGGTGTGTAGCCAAGACCGATTGACCAGTATCAAACCGAGGCTACCGATTACGAGCGTGGTGAAGGTCAGTGCGCGTGCGGTTTCTTCGGTTGCCCCTTGAAGCAAGGCAAAACCCAACACCATAAGGGTTGCCAGTAGTACGAATACCCCTTGCAGTAAGCTGATCAGCAAGATGCGCGTCCCGAACAACGGCTCATTAGTGGGACGGGGCGGTCTGCTCATCACATCATGTTCAGCAGGTTCTGCTTCAAAGGCAATGGAGCAAGCGGGATTGATGATCATTTCTAGAAACACGATATGCACGGGTGCAAATACAGGCGGCCATCCGAGTAGCAGTGGAATGAGCGATAGACCAACAATCGGAATGTGTACCGCGAAAATGTAGGCCATTGCTTTGCGCAAATTGTCGAATATGCCGCGCCCCAACCGCACAGCATGAACAATTGAAGCAAAGTCATCATCCAGCAATACCAGTGAAGCAGCTTCGCGGGCTACGTCCGTACCCCGACCACCCATAGCAATGCCGATGTGCGCAGACTTTAAGGCAGGGGCATCGTTTACACCGTCGCCGGTCATTGCTACCACCTCACCGTTCGATTTAAGCGCATTCACTAAACGTAGTTTTTGTTCCGGCACCATTCGCGCATAAATATTACAGTTACGAACTCGCTCACACAATGTCACGTCATCCATATTACTGAGTTCTGCCCCGATGATGATGCCACCGCTACCGACAGGTAAATCAATTTGGGACGCAATCGCAGCAGCGGTTGCGGGATAATCACCCGTAATCATCACTACGCGAATACCTGCCGCATGGCATTCTATTATTGCGGGTGCAACGGTGGGACGCACGGGGTCAGACAAACCAATTAGCCCAAGAAACTCAAAATTAAATTCATGTTGAATGTCAGGCCAATCGCTACCTCGATGGTGAGCTTTTGCAACACCCAGCACACGCATTCCTTTTGCAGCAAGTCCATTCACCTGGGTTGTCAATTCGTCTAGTTGCGCTTGATTGAAGTGACACAAATCAGCGATGGCTTCTGGCGCACCTTTCGCCGCAACAATGTACTCGTCGCGATTTTGCGCCTTCCAAACATGCGACAAAGCGAGCAATTCGGATGACAAAGAATATACATGCTCCAATTCCCAGTCGCTGTGAAGATGCTCGGTATCGCTCAGATAATTTTTGCCT
>CANFCA010000143.1 GCA_947445045.1 Gallionellaceae bacterium | reverse complement strand
GTTGTGGGGGCGTATAGGGTAAAATGAGCCTCGCCGCACATCTTACCATTGCCCAATAATATGTCTGAATCGTTTCCGTTAGTCATGAGTTTTGCCGCTACCGACCCCAGTGGTGGGGCGGGTTTGCAGGCCGATGTTTTAACCATCGCCAGTATGGGTTGCCATCCTTTGTCAGTAGTGACGGCAATCACGGTGCAGGACACCAGTGGCGTAGATGACGTGCTGGCGATAGATGCAGAATGGGAGGCAGATCAGGCGCGGGCGATTTTGGAAGATGTGCCTGTCGCAGCGTTTAAAATTGGTTTGCTGGGCAGCGTGGATAACATTGCGGCGATTGCCAGCATCTTGGCAGACTACCCCGACATTCCCTTGGTGCTGGATCCGATTTTGTCTTCCGGTCGCGGTGATGAATTGGCTGACGACGATATGCTGGATGCGATGCGCGAGTTGCTGATTCCGCAATGTACGTTGGTTACACCGAATAGCATCGAAGCGCGCCGTTTGGCATTGAACGAAGACGACGAGGAAGACGATCCTACGCTGGAAGAATGTGCCAAGCGCATCTTAGCGATGGGTTGCGAGTATGTATTGATTACGGGCACGCACGAGCAAACATTAAAAGTGACCAACACCTTGTACAGCGAGCGTGGTGTAGTGCGGGCCGATAGCTGGGAAAGGTTGCCCGGCATTTATCATGGCTCAGGCTGCACTTTGGCTTCTGCAATTGCAGCATTGTTAGCGCAGGATGTTGATTTGCCCGAAGCGGTGAAAGAGGCGCAGGAATATACTTGGCAAGCCCTGAATACGGGCTTCCGTCCGGGTATGGGACAGCATATTCCCGACCGCTTATTTTGGGCGCGCGGCGAGGACGACGAGGATGAGGGTGAAGAAAAGCCGGCGTTGCTTAATTAAAGGCCTCTACGCAATCACGCCAGACGAGTTAAATACGGCTGAGTTGTTGCGAAAAGTGGAGTGGGTTTTGCGGGGTGGTGCGCAGGTTTTGCAGTATCGGAATAAGCTCGCTGATAGCGAGTTGCGGGTAGTTCAAGCAACTTTGTTGCGACCATTAACGAGTGAATTTAGCGCAACATTCATCGTCAATGATGACGTACAGTTAGCCCATCAAGTTGCTGCGGATGGTGTGCATTTAGGCGGTGATGATGGCAGTGTGGCCGAGGCGCGCAAGCGCTTGGGCAATGATAAAATCATCGGCGTGTCTTGCTATAATCGCTTTGAGCTGGCGCAGCAGGCCGTGCAACAAGGCGCAGATTACGTGGCATTCGGGGCGTTTTTTGCATCGTCGGTCAAGCCGAATGCACCCGTTGCGACACTAGCATTATTGCAGCAAGCTCACCGTGAATTAGCTTTGCCGATTGTAGCGATCGGTGGCATTACGTTACAAAATGGCAAGCAGTTGATCGAGGCGGGCGCGGATGCACTGGCGGTGATTTCGGCGGTGTTTGGCGCGACAGATATTCAACAGGCAGCGCAACAATTTTCAATTTTATTTTCAGAAAGAACGACATGACTTCACGTAATCAGCAACTCTTCGATGAATCCCAAAAAATCATTCCTGGCGGCGTGAATTCGCCTGTGCGCGCATTCAAATCAGTGGGCGGCACGCCATTGTTTTTCAAGCGCGGCAAGGGTGCTTATGTGTGGGATGCGGATGACAAGCAGTACATTGATTACGTCAATTCTTGGGGACCGATGATTGTTGGTCATTGCCATCCTGATGTCGTCAAGGCGGTACAAGCTGCCGCTGCCGAAGGACTGGGTTTCGGGGCGCCAACCGAGAGCGAATTAGTAATCGCAAAAGAGTTGTGCAAAATTTTGCCAAGCTTGGAAATGGTGCGTTTGGTTAGCTCTGGTACAGAAGCAACGATGACAGCGATCCGCTTGGCACGGGGCTTTACAGGGCGTTCGCGCATCATCAAATTTGAAGGTTGCTACCACGGCCATTCGGATGGTTTGCTTGTTAAAGCCGGTTCGGGTGCACTGACATTTGGTCAGCCAAGTTCATCAGGTGTGCCAGCGGAAATTGCGGCACTGACCACAGTTTTGAACTACAACGATGCAGCGGGTTTGGAAAAAGCTTTTGCTGAATATGGCAACGAGATCGCTGCCGTGATCGTCGAGCCAGTGGCGGGTAATATGAATTTGATTTTGCCTAAGCGCGAATTTCTCGATGCGATGCGTAACCTGTGCACCAAGCATGGCGCGGTGTTGATTTTGGACGAGGTGATGTCTGGCTTCCGTGTGGGCTTGCAAGGCGCGCATGGTCATTTCGGCATCAAGCCCGACCTGATTACCTTGGGTAAGGTGATGGGCGGCGGCTTACCTGCTGCGGCCTTTGGTGGTCGACGCGACATTATGCAATGCCTCGCTCCACTGGGTGCGGTTTATCAAGCTGGCACGCTGTCTGGCAACCCAGTTGCCGTGGCAGCAGGATTGACGACAATGAAGCTGGTGCAAGCTCCTGGCTTCTACGAACATTTGACCAAGGTTGCTAAACAATTGACCGAAGGCTTGACTGCTAGTGCGAAGAAACACGGCGTGACTTTCTGCGCGCAATCCATCGGTAGCATGTTCGGATTGTATTTCAGCGCAAGTGTGCCGACTTCGTATGCTGAAGTGATGGCGAGTAACAAAGAGGCATTCAACCGCTTTTTCCATGAAATGCTGGATGCAGGCGTTTACCTTGCACCATCAGCTTTTGAAGCAGGCTTTGTTTCCGCTGCACATACGGAGGCGGATATTGCAGCGACCATCGCGGCGGCAGATAAAATTTTCGCTAACTGGAAGTAATGGGACTTTTTTCGCAGGCTGAGTTTTACACCACGGTAAATCACATCAAAGATTTGCCGTTGCATGGCGGCAAAGAAGTGGCGTTCGTTGGACGTTCAAACGCGGGTAAATCAAGCGCGATCAATACGTTGGCGAATCACGTGCGCTTAGCTTACACCAGCAAAACACCGGGGCGGACGCAGCACCTTAACTATTTTTCACTGAGCCCAAGCACATTTTTGGTGGATTTGCCTGGCTATGGTTATGCCAAAGTGCCGCCTGATGTGCAAAAGCACTGGGAAGCTTTGTTGGGACAGTATTTGCAAACTCGCGAAGAATTAAGCGGTTTGGTGGTGATTATGGATTCCCGTCACCCTTTAACTGCACTGGATGAAGCCATGTTGGAATGGTTTGCGCCGACCGGTAAACCTGTACATATTCTGCTGTCAAAATCAGACAAGTTGAGCCGCCAGCAAGCGACATTAACCTTGAGTCGTGTAAAATCTCATCTCGCAGAACACTTCCCGCAATGCTCGGTGCAGTTGTTTTCCAGCTTGAAGAAGTTGGGGATGGATGAGGCGGAAAAGGTCATTGCGGGGTGGTTTGCGGCGGAAAATGTGGGAGTGCCTGCGGAGTAATGGGCAAAAAAATGCCCCTAACCTTAGGCTAGGGGCGAAGTCTTAACATGGTTAAGACGCACGCTCAGGGAGGAGAAACGTGGAATGACTCGCATCATTCATAGCTTCAGATAATGAGTTTAGGAAATAGTTCAATAAATAACTTTTTGTAGGAAAAATCATGCAAACCCTCAGCCAATTCCCTCAAAGCAGAATGCGCCGTATGCGCCGCGACTCGTTTTCACGTGACCTTATGCGTGAGCACATACTCACGCCCCATGATTTTATTTATCCGATTTTTGTGTTGGAAGGTAAAAATAAGGTCGAGGACGTGAAATCCATGCCGGGCGTACAACGCAAAACTTTAGATTTGCTGTTGAAAGATGCCGAGCAATGCATGAAGCTGGGTGTACCGATGATGGCGTTGTTCCCCGTGATTGATACACCGCTGAAAAGCTTGGGCGCAGAAGAGGCCTATAACCCGGACGGCCTTGTGCCACGCGTGGTGGCGACGTTGAAGAAGGAATTTCCTGAACTCGGCATTATGACCGACATCGCGCTCGATCCTTACACCAGTCACGGGCAAGATGGTTTGATTGATGATAGCGGTTACGTGATGAACGACGAGACAGTCCTTGTGTTGGCGCAACAAGCTCAAGTTCACGCTATGGCAGGGGCGGACGTGGTTGCGCCGTCTGACATGATGGATGGTCGCATCGGCGCAGTGCGTGCTGCGCTGGACCGCAAGGGCTGCATCCACACGCGCATCATGGCCTACTCCGCCAAATACGCTTCCAGCTTCTACGGTCCTTTCCGCGACGCGGTTGGGTCTAGCGGTAATTTAGGCGCAGGCAATAAATACACTTACCAGATGGATCCGGCCAACTCCGACGAAGCACTGTGGGAAGTTGGCCTTGATTTGCAAGAAGGTGCGGATATGGTTATGGTCAAGCCTGGTATGCCGTATTTGGATATTTTACGTCGCGTGAAGGATGAGTTCAAAGCACCCACATTCGTCTATCAAGTCAGCGGTGAATACGCCATGCTCAAAGCCGCCGCGCAAAATGGTTGGCTGAACGAAGAGGCCTGTGTGCTGGAAGCGTTGCTGGCATTCAAACGCGCGGGAGCGGATGGGATATTGACTTACTTTGCGTTGGATGCGGCAAGGTGGTTGAAAAAATAGTCTTCTCATAAGTGGCTGATGTAAAGCAGCTTTGATAATAGGCTAGGGTCT
>CANFCA010000142.1 GCA_947445045.1 Gallionellaceae bacterium | reverse complement strand
TCCAATGATTGAATATCAACGGCACTAAAATGCCTAATAAAACGGTTGCAGCAAATGCCCAGCGCACGCGCTTAGCTAACTCTGGAATGCTGGCTTGCTTCCAACGCGCCAATGCTCCGAAGCCCATCAAAATAACTGCTAACGCCATCAGTGGCACGAACACTGCTTCAAAGTATGGAGGGCCTACAGATAATTTACCCATGCCCAACGCATCCATAAACAACGGATACAACGTGCCGATAAAAACTGAAGCTGATGCAACGGACAGCAGAACGTTGTTAGCCAACAGCATCGATTCACGCGATACCATTTCAAATTTACCGCCCAAACCCACTTTAGGAGCACGCCAAGCGAATAGCAACAAAGATCCCCCAATAACAACCGTCAGGAATCCCAAGATGAAAATACCGCGCTTAGGGTCAGTGGCAAAAGCATGCACTGAAGTCAATACGCCTGAACGCACCAAGAACGTACCGAGCAAGCTGAGAGAGAAAGCAGCAATCGCTAACAACACTGTCCAGCTTTTGAATGCGCCGCGTTTTTCTGTTACGGCAAGCGAATGAATCAGAGCCGTTCCTGCCAACCAAGGCATAAAGGAAGCATTTTCAACAGGGTCCCAGAACCACCAGCCACCCCAGCCGAGTTCGTAGTACGCCCACCAGCTACCCAACATCACGCCTGTAGTCAAAAATGTCCACGCAATCGTTGTCCAAGGACGCGACCAGCGTGCCCAAGTCGCATCGAGCTTGCCGCCCAACAGCGCAGCGATAGCGAAAGCAAATGCAACCGAGAAACCCACATAACCCGTGTACAACATAGGTGGATGAATGACCAAACCCGGATCTTGCAATAACGGATTTAACTCATTACCGTCAGCCGCTGCTGGCAACAAACGGGTAAAGGGATCAGATGTAAATAACATGAATAACAAGAAGCCAACCGCAATTAATCCCATTACACCCAATACGCGTGCGACCATTTCTTCAGGGAGATGCTTGCTAAAGGTTGCAACCGCTGCTGCCCAAATCGACAATATAGTCACCCACAAAAGTAATGAACCTTCGTGTCCGCCCCAAATCGCAGCGAAGCGATATTGCATCGGCAAGCCCGAATTTGAATGTGATGCAACGTATAGAACCGAGAAATCATTATTCAAAAAACTATTAGCCAAAATCCCAAACGCCATGGCAACAAAGACGAACTGACCATAAGCTAAAGGTCTAGCAATTCCCATTAACACAGAGCTATTTCGTGCCGCGCCCAAGATTGGCAAAATACCTAAAGTTAATGCGATAAACAGCGCGATAATTAAACAAAAATGACCAAGTTCTGGAATCATGTCAGGCCTCTAAAATAATTATTTAACAACAGGAACAGCAATTGGAGCACTTGCAGCCACAGACTTAGCAGCTTGCGCCTTATTCATTGCATCTAAGGCTTCTGGTGGCATGTAATTCTCATCATGCTTAGCCAAAACCTCTTCTGCACGCATCAAACCGCCCTCTTCCATTGTACCTCTAGCTACAACACCCTTACCTTCTTTAAACAAGTCAGGCAGGATACCGGTATACACCACTGGTAAGCTCTTTACAGTATCAGTGATAACAAAATTAACCGTTAGCCCACCTTGATCACGCTTAATACTACCCATTTCCACCAAGCCACCAATACGGAAACTCTTGCCAACTGGCGCTTCTTTATTGAACACCTGAGTCGGAGTGAAGTATAAATTAACATTACCTCTCAGAGAATACAGCACCAACCCAACCGCTAGGCCAACGCCGGCCAATGCCACCGCAATAAACATAAATCTTTTCTGACGAGGCTTCATTTATTCGTTTTCTCCACTATTACGCATCATGCGAATTTTTTTCAAAGTCGCTTTTCTCGCGCTCTTCAGCATCCCTAGCTCAATCGCAAACACCAGCATCGCCACACCATACGAACCGATCCAAATATAGGTAAACGGGTTTTCTCTCATCCAAATATCGAGTGCCATTATTGTTTCACCTCCGATAATTCGCCTATCCAAGTGGTGTTGCGTTCACGCTCTAAAATAATAGTCCGTACTCGAGCAAACACCACCGCCATTGCATACAACCAACACGCCGCCATCATGGTAAACATTGCTTGCTGCATCGCAATATGCATGGATGAACCGGTGAATTTAATCGTCGAACCTTGATGCAAGGTATTCCACCATTTTACCGAAAAATAAATAATCGGTACGTTGACCGAACCTACAATCGCCAACAAGGCTGAGGCACGGTCGGCACGGCGTGGATCATCAATTGAAGCGTGTAAGGCAATGAAACCCAAGTACAAAAATAACAAAATCAATTCTGATGTCATACGGGCATCCCACAACCACCACACGCCCCACATCGGCTTGCCCCACAATGCACCAGTCCATAATGAAATGAATGCAAACAACGCGCCCGTTGGTGCAATCGCACTCGCCATCATTGCCGACAAACGTGTATTGAATATCAATCCCAGTGCCGCGTAACCTGCCATGATCATATAAAGGAACATGGACAAAATTGAAGCCGGTACATGAATAAAGATGATGCGGTAGAACTCGCCTTGTTGCGCATCGACTGGCGCAACCGCAAAGCCAATGTATAAGCCAATCGCAAACAATATTGCCGAAGTAACAGCAAGCCAAGGAATGAGTTTGCCAGCCAAGCCGTAAAAAGTAGCAGGTGCTGCATATTTAAACCAGTTAATTGCCAAGTTAATTACTCCATAGAAATGCGCAATGCTTGCGCGGTCACCCAAGGGGTGAATACTAAAGCCATGACAAAAAATGCACCCAACAAAGATAAATGCGCAGTGATATTCAACCCGCTCGTCACCGCATCAACCGCACCCGTTGCAAAAATCAACACGGGGATACATAAAGGTAATACCAACAACGACAACAATACACCGCCACCGCGTAATCCCAGTGTTAACGCCGCCCCAATCGCCCCCACCATACTTAATATCGGGGTACCTAACAAAAGACCAATTATCAGTACAACGAGTGCCTCACCAGTCATATCAAATTGCAATCCCAATATGGGTGCCATTAAAACGAGAGGTAATCCTGAAACCACCCAATGCGCAGCCATTTTCCCCAGTACCAACATCGACAACGATTGCGGCGCTAACATCATCTGCTCCAACGTGCCATCTAAGTAGTCCGCTGAGAATAATCGCCCCAATGACAACATCGATGACAACAACGCTGCAACCCACAATACACCCGGAGCCATTTTCCTGAGCATTGCCATTTCAGGCCCAACACCTAAGGGGAACAAGCTAACTACCATCACGAAAAAAATCAATGTGGTCAAAACATCTGCTCTGCGGCGCATCGCCAAGATCAAATCGCGGCGCACCACCAACATCAACAAACCAAACATCGTGGATTTTTTCATGACAGATTCAAATTCAGCACGTCTATTCCATCAACAATCAACGGTTGATGCGTCGTAAAAATCACCATGCCTTGTCGCGCTAAATGTTCTGCAATCAACTGCTGAATCAGAGCCACAGCTCCGACATCCAGCGCTGCTAAAGGTTCATCCAGTATCCACAACTTTGCATCGTTCACTAACATGCGCGCTAACGCTACACGACGACGCTGACCTTGCGACAATACTTTGGTCGGCAACATCTCACGACCTTTCAAGCCCATACGACGCAAGGCATCCATCGCTTCTTTTTCATCCAGCGTTACGCCAGACAGTCCCGCTGAAATTTGCAAATTTTCCAGCCCGCTCAACTCATCCTTGATGGCATTGAGATGTCCGAGATACATCATCTCGGCATAATATTCTTCGTCCAACTCACGAATATTTTCACCACGCCAAACAATCTCACCCTCGTCCGGCATCAAAAAGCCACACAACGAACGCAACAAACTGGTTTTACCACTGCCGTTCGCGCCCTGCACTTGCATAATTTGCCCAGAATCCAGCGTAAAGCTTAATTCGGAAAACAAGCAATGATCGCCGCGACTACAGGCAAGTTTACGGACTTCCAGCATGGGGGATTAATCTGCGTTTTAAATATTTCTTAATTGTATCTGATTTTGTCGGGTACTGACAACGCAACTACATCACCACAGGTTTATCGGGCAGCTCGTTCACTTTTTCGCCTGCATTCGGATAATGTGCTTCGAGATGTTGGCTCACACGACGAACCCCTTCAACAATACCCTGTTCAAACTCGCCTTGGCGAAATGACGTTTCCATACCATGGCAAATCGCTTCCCACGCTTGCTTGCCTAGCTTATTGTCCACGCCACGATCAGCCACGATCTCCACATCACGATCAGCCAGTAGTAAATAAATCAACACACCATTGTTTTGCTCGGTATCCCATATCCGCAGCTGTGAAAAAACTTCGATTGCACGCTGCCTGGCGGTTTTATTCGCCCACAAATCACGACTATCCAGCGAAGCTTCTACCACAAAACAAATTTGCCCCGCATGATTTTTCTCACCTTGCTTAATGGCCTGCTCGATATTGTCTAGCGCGCTTTTGGGCAGGCAGTCCTTCACTGCCGAACTACCCAGCCAAAAATGCTTTAGGAGTCGCTTCAACTTCATAGTTACCATCCTCCCGACGCGCCGCCACCACCAAACCCGCC
>CANFCA010000141.1 GCA_947445045.1 Gallionellaceae bacterium | reverse complement strand
TAAACACGTTGCCCGCCAATACCAACGTTTCTTTATTGGCCAGCAGAATTTTTTTGCCCGCTTTTGCTGCGGCTAAAGTTGGTCGTAAACCTGCAGCACCAACAATTGCCGCCATCACAGCAGTTACTTCAGGCAACACACAAACTTGTTCTAACGCATCTACGCCATGCAGCACAAGAGTTTTTAACCCTGCATCCTTCACCAACGAACGCAACTGCGTCACCGCAGCGTCATCCAACAACACGGCGTACAACGGTTTGAATTGCAGACATTGCTCGAAAAGCAAATCGACTTGGCGATTCGCCGTCAACGCGATGATTTGAAATTTATCAGGATGACGCGCCACCACATCCAACGTGCTGGTGCCGATACTACCGGTAGAACCTAATATCGTCAGACCTTGCATAAACGCTTAGGCAAGATTTTGCATCGCTATCACCAGTGCGGCTAGCGGCAAAGTTGAAGTCAGCGCGTCGATACGATCCAGCAGACCGCCATGTCCGGGCAGCAATGCGCCGCTATCTTTTACGCCCGCTTGACGCTTGATTGCCGACTCAAACAAGTCACCAATTACCGCCAGCCCTACCCACCACCAAGCTGCCAGCAGCAGGACAGGCAACATTGCATATTGTGCAAGACCTTGGCTAAAACTCCACACTAAAACCACATACACTGACACACCCAACATTGCGCCCGCCACGCCTTCCCAAGTCTTACCGGGACTAATACTGGGGGCAAGTTTATTTTTACCGAATCTTCGTCCCGCGAAATACGCCGCGCTATCCGCGACCCAAACCAGACACATGATGAAAAGCAGTAACCATGGGCTAATCTGACGCAGGTCCATCATCGCTAATCCAGTGGGAATGACAACCGCCCACCCAACTAATGCCATCAGGACAGGTTGTTTAACCTGCCACCCCACAATCAACCAAGTTGGCACAATGATGATCCACAACAGTGCTGCAATGAGGTATAGGGATAAATGCATCAAGTGTTGCTGATTTAATGTATGTGAAGCGTCATACCAAACAACCGCCAGCATAGCCACCAGAGTTGTCGCCCAATAAATAGTGGCAGGTCTACCAGCCAATTTTGATAGCCTTGCCCACTCTAAACTCGCCTGCAAAACCATCAAAATAACTAACGTTACCCAGCCCGATTCAGGCAAGCCAAATAATGCTGCGAGCAACAGCACCAACATAATCAATGCAGTGATGACGCGAGATCTAAGCATTCGCTTTTCCTTGTACTTGCTCACTGGTACGACCAAAACGTCGCTCGCGACTTTGATATGAACTGATCGCCTTGGTTAATTCCTTGCCATCAAAAGCCGGCCACAAAGTGTCTGTAAAATATAATTCTGTGTAAGCCAGTTGCCACAACATAAAATTACTCACACGCTGCTCGCCGCCAGTACGAATAAATAGATCGGGCTCGGGTGCATCACTCATAGACAAGTAAGGTTGCAGATCGGCTTCGGTAAAATTCTGAACTAGCTGCGGATAGTCTCTCAACATACACTGCACGGCATTCATGAAATCCCAACGTCCACCGTAATTCGCTGCGATAGTCAGCGTCAAGCCATCATTATGAGCAGTTAACGTTTCTGCATCCTGCATGGATTGTTTGAGTTGATCGCTGAAACGGCTGCGGTCACCAATGATTTTGAGACGGATATTATTCTTATGCATCTTCGTGACTTCGCGCTCCAAGGCTTTCATGAACAGTGACATCAGAAAAGATACTTCCTCCTCTGGTCGCCTCCAATTCTCGCTACTAAAGGCGAACACGGTGAGATATTCAACACCAATTTCGCGGCAAGCCTTCACCACTTTGCGTAGTGACTCCACGCCTTGCTTATGCCCCATTACACGCGGCAGAAAGCGTTGTTTCGCCCAACGTCCATTGCCGTCCATAATGACGGCAATATGACGCGGAACTGCTGCTATGTCAGGGATAGTGCGGGTGGAACTAGGGATGAGATTGGACATTATTCCAAGATTTGTCGGAATCAGACTGCCATCAAGTCAACTTCTTTTGCTGCGAGTGCCTTATCGATTTCAATCACAAAACGATCAGTCAATTTTTGAATGTCGTCTTGAGTACGACGCTCTTCATCTTCAGCGATCTCTTTATTCTTAAGCGCTTCTTTCAGGGTGTGATTCGCATCGCGGCGTATGTTGCGCACCGCCACCTTGGCATTCTCGCCTTCATTTTTGATGACCTTAATCAAATCGCGGCGACGCTCTTCCGTCAACATTGGCATTGGCACACGGATCATGTCGCCATTTGTAGCGGGATTCAATCCTAAATCACCATCTCGAATCGCCCGTTCTACGGGGCCAACCATATTTTTTTCCCAAGGCTGAACGCCGATAGTACGTGCATCAATCAAGGTCACGTTCGCCACTTGAGTAATCAAAGTTGGACTACCGTAATAATCCACCATCACATGATCTAACAAGCCAGTATGCGCACGGCCTGTGCGGACTTTACCTAAGTCTGCTTTTAGTGATTCCAGCGACTTGGTCATTTTTTGCTCGGTTGTTTTTTTGATTTCTACAATCATGGTTTACTCCAACTTTCTAATCAACTGACACGGACTAAAGTACCTTCACCCTCGCCCATTACCACACGTTTCAGCGCACCCAACTTGAAAATACTAAACACGATAATTGGCAATTTCTGATCACGACACAAGGTCAGTGCTGTCGCATCCATCACCTGCAAATTCTTGCTGATCGCCTCATCAAAACTCAGACTTTGATAGCGAATCGCATTCGGATCTTTCTTAGGATCAGCGGTATAAATTCCATCCACCTTGGTGGCTTTGATCACCACCTCGGCACACATCTCAACTCCCCGTAACGCTGCAGCGGTGTCGGTCGTGAAAAATGGGCTGCCAATACCCGCCGCAAAAATCACCACCTTGCCGTCTTCAAGATAACGTAAGGCTTTGCCACGAATAAATGGCTCGGCGACTTGCTCTAGGTTCAGTGCAGACTGTACGCGACAATCCAAACCCGCGCGCGTCATCGCATCTTGCAACGCCATCGAATTCATCACCGTCGCCAACATGCCCATGTAATCGGCAGTTGCTCTATCCATCCCTGCTGCCGCTGGCGCGACACCACGGAAAATATTGCCGCCGCCAATCACGATTGCCACTTGCACACCCAACCCGACCACTTCTGCAATCTCCGCGACAATACGTTCAATCACGACACGATTGATACCGTAGCTGTCGTCGCCCATCAGGGCTTCGCCGCTTAGTTTGAGAAGAATACGTTTATAGGCGGGTGCGCTCATGGCAATTATCCTTGTAACGCGGCAACAGTCTTAGCAACTTCCGCTGCGTAATCTTCGACTTTTTTCTCAATACCTTCGCCTACAACAAACATTTGGAAAGCAGTGACTGATGCGCTTTTGCTTTTCAAAAACTGCTCAATAGTTTGCTTACCATCTTCAGCTTTAACAAAAATCTGCCCCATCAGCGTTACTTCTTTGAGGAATTTTTGCACCGTGCCTTCGGCAATCTTTTCCAACATCTCAGCTGGCTTGCCTGCTTCACGCGCTTTTTCAATTGCGATACGGCGTTCCGTTTCGATGTCCTCAGGCAACACACCAGATGCATCAACCGATTTCGGCTTGCTTGCAGCAATGTGCATCGCAATATCACGACCCATTGCTTCATCACCACCCGTGAAATCCAACATCACGCCGATTTTGCTGCCGTGCAAGTAGCTGGTTAATTTACCAGTCGTGGTTGCATAACGCTCAAAACGTCGAATAGTTATGTTTTCACCCAACTTCATCAACAATGCTTTGCGTGTTTCTTCTACGCTAGCTGCGCCATTCGCAAGACTCATCTCAGATAATGCAGCAATATCGACTGGATTATTTTTAGCTACGGTTTCCGCAACGTTCTTAGCGAATGCCACGAAGTCATCATTCTTGGCAACAAAGTCTGTCTCACAGTTCACTTCAACCACGGCACCGGTTTTGTTATCCATCGCGATAAACGCACTGACCACGCCTTCTGCTGTCACACGGCTCGATGCCTTGCTGGCTTTCGCGCCGCTCTTGATACGCATTTGCTCTTCAGCAACTTTCATATCACCATTGGCTTCAACCAAGGCTTTTTTACATTCCATCATGCCCAAGCCAGTTAGCTCGCGCAATTCTTTAACCATACCTGCTGTTACTTCTGCCATCTCAAACTCCTAACTATCGCGTCTAAAAATACTTACAAAAAAAGGGGCTCGCGCCCCTTTCTGCGTATCACATAAAATTAAGCGGCTGCTTCAGTTGCTGGCTCAGCAATCTGTTCAACTAACTCATTCAAAGCTTGTGCACGACCTTCCAACACTGCATCCGCAATGCCGCGAGCGTACAAACGAATCGCTTGAGTAGAGTCATCGTTACCAGGAATGATGTAATCCACGCCCAATGGCGAGTTGTTGGTATCAACGATTCCGATTACTGGAATGCCGAGCTTTTGCGCTTCAACGATGGCACCTTTTTGGTAGCCTACGTCGATAACAAACAACGCTGCCGGCAAACCTTGCATATCTTTGATGCCGCCCAAACTGCGCTCCAATTTTTCCAATTCACGCGCCATCATCAACGCTTCTTTTTTGGAAACTTTTTCATT
>CANFCA010000140.1 GCA_947445045.1 Gallionellaceae bacterium | reverse complement strand
GGCTCTGGCGCGTTCCGCTTCTGCTCTGGTTTTTGCTTCGGCATCTCGCTTTGCTTGCTCGGCAACGCGAGCAGCTAGGACAGCTCTTTCGTTAGCCTCGGCTGCAAGTTTGATACGTGCATCTTTGTTGGCTTCCGCTTCTACTTTCGCTTGAGCGGCGGGGTATTTTTGAGTGGCAGATTTGGTATACCACTCCATTGCAATGGCTTTGCTCTGTTGTACACCCTGTCCGAGTTCATTTTTTTCACCGAGACGGAATTGCGCTTCTGCGTTACCTTGATTTGCGGCTTGGAGATAGCGCATTACAGCGCGCTCAGTATTTTTTGGAACACCTTGTCCCAGTTCGTTTATCAAGCCAAGGTGGAGTTGCGCATTAGCATCGCCTTTGTTGGCAAGCGGAATCAGTTGCTTCAGCGCCGTAACGTAATCGCCTTGTTGATAAGCATCGAATCCAGTTTGTAAGGCAGTTTTTTTAGGCGCAGGAGCCGGAGAGGGTGGGGTGACTTTAGCTCCCACCGTTTGAGTGCGTGCAGATACTTTTGCTTCAGCGGCGAGCCTGAGTTGCTCGGATTTATTTGCTTGTGTATCCGCCTTGGTTTTTGCATCGGCTTCACGTTTGGCGTTTACTTTATTCCAATAATCCAACTCTGCAGAGACTGCTCGTGCAGCTGCTTTTGCTTCCTCATTTAGCTTGGCTTGAGCCGCTGGATATTTTTGAGCGGCGGATTTGTCATACCATTCCATCGCGAGAGGTTTATTCTGCGGCACACCTTGCCCAAATTCGTATTTTTCGCCGAGATGGAATTGCGCTTCGGCGTTACCCTGCAAGGCTGATTGGCGATAGCGCTTCACCGCACGTTCAGTGTTTTTTGGAACGCCCTGCCCCAGTTCATTTATCAGGCCAAGTTGTAGTTGTGCATTAGTATCGCCTTTGTTGGCGAGCGGAATAAGTTTCTTTAGCGCAGTGGGATAATCGCCCCGTTCATAGGCATCAAGTCCGGCTTGTAACGCGGTGGGAGGTTTGGCGGTGCCTGTTTCGTTTTGGGCCAAAACAGGGGAGGCTGTAGCGAATGTTATTGCAGCTATGGCAAATAATTTCGTGCTAACAAAACAATTTTTCTGGGTTGAAGAAGCTGAAAGTGAGCGCTTTGCATTCTTCATTTGTAATTACGCTACCGTAATTTAGTTGGAAATTTTCTTCAAAGCATTAATATCTGCATCGTCTGGCTGATGATTTAGCTTCAACAAAATGCTCGCTAAACTTTTCACCGCAGCAGATGCCGCCGCATCTTTGGTAATTGAAATCAGCTTAGGTTTATCAGCATCGGCAACTTTATGTTTCACATTCATCAATGCCTGAGCGATGGTTTTTTCATCAGCAGAAGTGGTAGACCCAGCTGCTAATTCAGCTAATTTTTTTTGGTCAGCATCACTAGGAAAGTGACGCAGCGAAATCACGATGTCCGCCATTGCACGCGTGGCGGTACTGGCTTTGTCATCAGCGGCAAACGAACTGTTGATGGTGAATAGTGATAAAGTAAAAATAATCGATAATGCAATTTTGAGTAGGCTCATCGCAGATTCTCCTTTAGGAAAATATAACTTCGGATTCAAAAGGCTGCATTAGGTTCCATGCAACCGTTTCAAATATAGCATGCTTGTAGATTGTTGTAGTCTGATAAGAACAGGGCGGAAAACCGCCCTGTTCTATTATTCATAATGCTGTGACTTGGCGGTGACTTACAGCAAAGGAACAATCATCAGTGCAACGATGTTGATGATTTTAATGAGCGGGTTCACCGCCGGACCTGCCGTATCTTTGTAAGGATCGCCGACGGTATCGCCCGTCACGGCTGCTTTGTGGGCTTCCGATCCTTTGCCGCCAAAGTTACCTTCTTCGATATATTTCTTCGCGTTATCCCACGCACCACCACCAGTAGTCATGGAAATTGCTACAAATATCCCGGTGATGATGGTACCGACCAAAACGCCTCCTAGTGCTTGCGCACCAAGGGTCAATCCAACGATAACAGGGATAGCGATAGGTAATAATGAAGGAACAATCATTTCTTTAATCGCGGCTTTGGTGAGCATATCTACGCACGTGCCATATTGTGGTTTGCCCGTGCCTTCCATAATGCCGGGGATTTCTTTGAATTGACGGCGCACTTCCACCACCACTGAGCCCGCTGCGCGTCCCACTGCTTCCATACCCATCGCCGCGAACAAGTAAGGCACCATGCCGCCGATGAACAGCCCGATGATGACCATGTGGTTGGACAAATCGAAGGTTGTTACCGTGCCAACTTTGGCTTGAAGCGCATGGGTGTAATCGGCGAACAACACCAACGCGGCAAGTCCGGCAGAGCCGATGGCATAACCTTTAGTCACGGCTTTGGTGGTGTTGCCCACTGCATCGAGTGCGTCCGTGATCACGCGCACATCCTCTGGCAAGTCTGCCATTTGCGCGATACCGCCCGCGTTGTCGGTGATCGGCCCATACGCATCCAGTGCCACGATGATGCCAGCCATCGACAGCATTGAGGTTGCAGCGATGGCAATGCCATACAAACCTGCCAATTCATAAGCTCCCCAAATCGCAATACACACAGCGATGACTGGAGCTGCGGTGGATTTCATCGAAACACCCAAGCCTGCAATCACGTTCGTGCCATGACCCGTGGTAGAAGCTTCGGCGATGTGCCGCACGGGTGCAAATTCAGTCGCCGTGTAGTATTCAGTGATCCACACCATCGCGGCGGTAAGCCCTAGACCAATCAAGGTGGCATAGTAAATATGCAGTGCTGATACCAGCACGCCGTCTATCATCACGCCATCGCCCAGCATTTTAGTTGTGATGGGATAGAAGGCGATGGCTGCCAGCACACCAGAGACGGCCAAGCCGCGATAAAGCGCGTTCATGATTTTTCCTCCTGGATAGGCCTTGACGAAGAAGGTGCCAACGATGGACGCGATGATGGAGAAGCCACCCAACACCAGTGGATAGATTACTGCATTCGGTCCTGCATCTGCCATCAATAAGCCGCCCAGCAACATCGTGGCGATAATGGTGACTGCATACGTTTCAAATAGGTCTGCTGCCATGCCTGCACAATCACCGACGTTGTCACCGACGTTATCCGCAATCACCGCTGGGTTGCGAGGATCATCTTCAGGAATACCTGCTTCAACTTTACCGACTAGATCGGCACCCACGTCTGCGCCTTTGGTGAAAATACCGCCGCCAAGTCGGGCGAAAATGGAAATTAACGAACCGCCAAAAGCTAGGCCTACCAACGCTTTCGTTGCCTCTTCCGTGCTGTTACCCAGTACCAGGGTAAGGAATGCGTAATAGCCTGCCACGCCAAGTAATCCCAAGCCGACAACTAAGATGCCGGTGATCGCTCCACCTTTGAATGAGACGTTTAGTGCAGCGTTCAGACTTTCTTTTGCAGCTTCAGCAGTGCGCACATTGGCGCGCACTGATACGTTCATGCCGATGTAGCCAGTTAATCCAGAGAGTATCGCGCCGATGGCAAAACCAACTGCAGTCTGCCATTTGAGTGCAACCAGAATGACGACAAACAGAATAGTGCCGACGATGGCGATGGTGGTGTATTGACGATTGAGGTAGGCTGAAGCGCCTTCTTGGATGGCGGCTGCAATGCCGCGCATTTTTTCATTACCGGTGGGCTTGGCTAAAATCCATTTGATGGAAAATATTCCGTACAGAATTGCAACGATGGCACACAACAACGCAAATCCCAGATCGCCTGACATAATAATCCTCCCTAAAGGTAGACCAGCCAATTGCTCTGACATCACTGACGTATGAAAGAGCATCCATAAGCAATTTCAAGTACGTGAACAGGATACTGCTAATTGTGAGAATTAGCAGGTTATTTTTGCGCTAGTGCAGCTTCACCTGCAGCGGCGATTTGCCCATCCTGAAATGAACGAACGCCGCTAATGCCAATGCCGCCAACGACTGTGCCGTTAATCAGCAATGGTATACCTCCTTCGGCGGGAATCACGCCGGGCAGGGCGAGATGAATCAAGCGACCGCTGGTGACGGCCTCCTCAGACATTTTGGTGGGGCGTTGAAATGCCACAGCGGCATTGGCTTTCATAATGGCGGTTTCTACACTGCCAAATTGCGTGTCATGTTCGCGCTGGAGATAGATTAAATGGCCGCCGTCATCGACGATGGCAATGACGACTTTCCAAGCGTTATTTTTCGCTTCGATTTCTGCCGCCGCAGCGATGCGTTTTGCATCAGTCAACGTGAGGATGGGTTTGCTAGCCATGATTATTGATTCGCCAAAATCGTGAAAATCGCATCACGAATCGCTTCCATATTGCCGACACCGGAAATGCTTAAACACTTTGGTGCGTTCGCTTCACCGGATTTTTCCCAAGCGGAATAGTATTCAATTAGGGGCTTGGTTTGATCGTGATATACACCGAGACGTTTCATCACGGTGTCTTCCACGTCGTCGGGGCGCTGCACTAAATCTTCGCCAGTGATGTCATCTTTGCCAGGTATTTTGGGCGGATTAAACATGATGTGATAAGTGCGCCCTGAGGTGGGATGTACACGGCGACCGCTCATGCGCTGGATGATTTCGCTATCCGCCACCTCGATTTCGACGACGTAATCAATCGCGATGCCCGCATCTTTCATCGACTGTGC
>CANFCA010000139.1 GCA_947445045.1 Gallionellaceae bacterium | reverse complement strand
TTTTCGGCGTGCTGTTGGAGATAGGGGCTGGTTTCTTGCGATAAAAGATTGGGCATTGGTTTAGTGAAGTAGATGTTTAAGTTCTTGTAACACATTCAGCATGATGTGTTGCTGTGCGTCTGCGGTTGGGTGAAGATTGTCAGATTGAAATTGGTGTGCGGCAACGCCTTCCAGCAAGAAAGGGAGTAGCAGGATGTGGTGTTTGTTCGCCAAACGCGGATAGAGTTCGCGTAACTTTGTCGTGTAAGCCTCGCCGTAATTCGGCGGTAGCTGCATGCCTATCAGCAGCACCTTAGCTTGGCTGCGTTTCGATTGCGCAATGATGTTATTCAAATTACGTTCGGTATCAGCCAAGTTATAACCACGCATCCCGTCGTTTGCGCCGAGCTCCACGATCACGATAGACGGGCGATGTTGCTGCAATGCTTTGCCGATGCGCTGCTTGCCACCTAGCGTAGTTTCGCCGCTGATGCTGGCGTTGACGATGTTGAAATTAGCGTGCGTGCGTTCCAATTCTTTTTGTAACAAATTCGGCCAACTTTGTTCTATGGCGATGCCATATCCGGCTGATAGACTGTCGCCGAACACGAGGATATTTTTCGCGGCAATAGCGGAGTAGGGTAACAAAAGGGCGAAAGCAAGAATAAGGAGTCTCATGGCAGTGATTGTGCAGGCAGTAAACCTAAGTAAGCAAGTGTTAAGTGGTGACAAGCCGCTCACTATCTTGTACGAAGTCACTTTCGCAGTGGAGGCTGGCGACAGCCTCGCCATCGTCGGCGCATCGGGTTCGGGCAAATCAACCTTGCTGGGATTGTTGGCGGGATTAGACGTGCCGAGCAGCGGCAGCGTGTTGCTGAATGGTGCAGATTTGTTTGCGCTGGATGAAGACGGACGTGCCAAACTGCGTGGCGAGTTGGCGGGTTTTGTCTTTCAATCGTTCCAATTGTTGCCCGCGCTGAATGCGTTGGAAAATGTCATGCTGCCGCTAGAGCTACGCGGTGTAAGCGATGCAAGTAAGCGTGCCGAAGTCGCATTGCAACAAGTCGGCTTGAGCGAACGCGCCCATCATCTGCCCAAACACTTATCGGGTGGCGAACAACAGCGTGTCGCTTTAGCCAGAGCCTTCGTCAGCCAACCCAAAATCTTGTTTGCCGACGAACCCACCGGCAACCTCGATGCCGCCACGGGTGCCCAAGTTATCGAACTGATGCTGGAACTCAATCGTGCACAAGGCACGACATTGATATTGGTCACGCACGACGAAGCTCTGGCGCTGCGTTGCGGCAAGCAGTTAAGGCTGGCGGCGGGGCGAGTAGTGTGAATATTTTTCGTTTATCTCTGAATCTCCTCCGCCGTGACTGGCGTGCTGGGGAGTGGCGCGTGTTGCTGCTGGCACTGGTGTTGGCAGTGGCCAGTCTTGCCACGGTTGGCTTGTTCGCCGATCGCGTGCGACAGGCATTGCAGCAGCAGGCGCAGAGTTTAATCGGGGCTGATCTGCGTATCACTTCGACACGTCCATTACCCAATCATTATCGTGAGTTGGCGCAGGTACATGGCTTGCAAACGGTGTTGAGCCTGACGTTTCCGAGCATGGTGTTGTACGGTGAGCAGTCCTTGCTGAGCGAGATTCAAGCGGTGGAAGAGGGTTATCCGCTGCGTGGCAAGATTGAGATTGATGAGGGTCGTGAGCATGATGCAGCAACTATTCCGCCCCGCGGCACAATCTGGGTGGATGACCGCTTGCTGCGCCGATTAAATCTCAAATTGGGCGATGTGGTGAGTATCGGCAAGAATAATTTCACCGTGGCGGCGCGCATTGTTAAGGACATCGATCAGTCGATTGGCTTTGCGAGTTTTTCTCCGCGTGTGTTGCTCAATGCCGAGGATTTAGCTGCTACAGGTTTGCAGCAGGAAGGCAGCCGCATTTCATATCGCTTGATGTTTGCGGGGGAGGCAGCTCAGGTGAATGCGCTTCGTGATGCGCTGAAGCCGCAATTGTCGGGTAATGAAAAGTTAGAGGACGTGCGCGATGCGCGTCCGGAAATTCGCACGGCATTGGAACGTGCGGAAAGTTTCCTTGGTCTAGCAGCCTTGACTGCCGCGATTTTGGCGGGGGCGGCGATGGCGTTGGCGGCACAGCGTTTTGTGTTGCGCCATCTGGATAGTTGCGCGGTGATGCGTTGCCTCGGTGCGCAGCAAGATCAGGTATTGCGATTGTTCTTGTACCAATTTTTGTTGTTGGGCGTGGTGGCGGTGACGATAGGTTGTTTGCTGGGTTACGCCACGCAAGCGGGGTTGGTGCTTTCCATCGAGTCTATGCGCAACGCAGCGTTGCCGCAACCGAGCTTGATGCCCGTGCTTAAAGCGGCGCTGAGTGGCTTTGCCTTGCTACTGGGATTCACCTTTTTGCCATTGTTGCAGTTACGCAAAGCGTCACCATTGCGCGTGTTGCGCCGTGAATTAGGCGCGCCGCAAGCCAGTACCCGATTGGTTTACGGGCTGGCTATCCTAGTGCTGGCGGGATTGTTTTTATGGCAGGCAGGCTCGGTGAAGTTGGGTTTGGTGATGCTGGCGGGGCTGCTGGTCGGGTTGCTGTTTTTTGGATTATTGGCTTGGATATTGTTACGCAGCTTGGCGAAGTTTGCGCCGCGTTTGTCTGCGCATAGTCGACATGCACTGGCAAATTTGGCACGACATGCGCGCACCAATGCCATGCAGATTGTGGCACTCAGTTTGGGTGGCATGGCGTTGTTGCTGTTGACGGTGGTGCGTGGTGATTTACTGCAAAGTTGGCAGGGCAAGTTGCCGCCGGATACGCCGAATCGTTTCGTGGTGAATATACAGCCCGATCAACAGCTGGCCTTGTTGGATTTTTTTACGAAAAACAATATGGCGCAGCCACAGCTATTGCCGATGGTGCGTGGCAGATTAACCGCGATCAATAATAACGTGATTAACAGTGACAGTTATCCTGATCAACGTGCACGTGCACTGGTAGAACGTGAGTTCAATTTGTCTTGGACTGAAACCATGCCGAGTTGGAACACGCTGGTGCAAGGAAAATGGTGGACACCCTCCCTTGATAAGGGGAGGGATGGGGAGGGGTTGGGGCAACTTTCTGTTGAAGAAGGCATCGCCAAAACCTTAAATATCAAGCTGGGCGATAGCCTTACTTACGATGTGGCAGGCAGCCGCTTCACTGCCAAAGTGACCAGCGTGCGCAAAGTGCAGTGGGATAGCATGAAGGTGAATTTCTTTGTGATTACCACCCCTGAGTTGCTCAAGGATGCGCCAGTGAGTTACCTCACCAGCTTTTATTTGCCGCCGGGTAAGCTGCGTATTGGCGATGCGCTGTCGCGAGAATTCTCCAACCTGTTGGTGATTGATACGGGCATAATGATTACTCAAGTGCAAGGCATCATCGAACAAATTTCACAAACCATCAGCGTGGTTTTTTTGTTTACCTTATTCAGCGGCATTGCCGTGCTTTATGCCGCGCTGCTTGCCACCCAAGACGAAAGAACGCATGAAGCGGCGATATTGCGCACCTTAGGGGCAAGTGGCGCATACATCCGCAAATTACACCTCAGCGAATTCGCCATATTGGGGGCTTTGAGTGGTCTGTTGGCAGCGTTTGGCGCGGTACTGCTGGGTTGGGTGCTGGCGCGCTTTGTGTTGGAGATACCCTACCAACTCAACCCTATGGTCTGGTTGATCGGCGTGTTCGGCGGCATGGCAGTGGTCATGCTCGCCGCGTGGCTAACGACACGCCGATTGACCGAGTTGCCACCGCTGGTGATATTGCGAGAGTAGTTAAGTGTCAGTTTGGGTTGAGGTAAGTGCTGCTTAGTGATAGAATGCGCGCCGCTTCGGAATAGTCCGAGGCAAATTTCCCGCTCGCACAAGTTGGGGTGCTCATCAGAGTCAAGCTAGCGAGTGGTAGTTTTTAACCCTTAACAAGTGGAGTAATCATGGCTGTAACTATGCGTCAAATGTTGGAAGCTGGTGTTCATTTTGGTCACCAAACCCGTTTCTGGAATCCTAAGATGGCTCCGTTCATCTTCGGTCATCGCAACAAAATTCACATCATCAACTTGGAAAAATCCGTTGCGCTGTTTGCAGAAGCGGAAGCCTTCGTGCGCAAGTTGTCTGCGAAAAAAGGTACGATTTTGTTCGTGGCAACCAAGCGTCAAGCTCGCGAAATCTTGCAAGAAGAAGCAGTTCGTGCAGATTCACCTTTCGTTAATCACCGCTGGTTGGGCGGTATGTTGACTAACTACAAAACTGTGCAATTGTCTATCAAGCGTTTGCGTGATCTTGAGCAAATGACTGCTGAAGGCGCAAATGAAAAAGTGTCCAAAAAAGAAGCGTTGATGATGGCGCGTGAATTGGAAAAATTGGAACGCAGTTTGGGCGGCATCAAGGATATGCAAGGTTTGCCAGCAGCGTTGTTTGTTATCGACGTAGGCTACCAAAAAGGTGCCATCGTTGAAGCGCAAAAGCTCGGCATTCCAGTAATCGGAATCGTTGATACCAACAACTCGCCATTGGGCGTCGATTACATCATTCCTGGTAACGATGACTCGACTCAAGCGATTCGTTTGTACGCTCGCGGCATTGCGGATGCAGTGTTGGAAGGTCGTGCACAAGCTTTGAATGAGTTAGTTGAGCAGATTGCTGAGCCAGCAACTGAAG
>CANFCA010000138.1 GCA_947445045.1 Gallionellaceae bacterium | reverse complement strand
GGATGATTGCGCACATTTTCCGGTACATCCTCGGCGATTTTTTTGCCGTAATCCAATACCGCGACGCGGTCACACAATCCCATGATAAGTTTCACATCATGCTCGATGAGTAGCACGGTGATGTCTGTGCTGCGAATGCTTTGCAGCAGAGTTTTTAAGCTTTCAGTTTCGGTGGCATTCATGCCCGCTGCGGGTTCGTCGAGTGCCAGAAGCAACGGTTCTGTGGCTAAGGCGCGTGCGATTTCCAAGCGACGTTGCTCACCGTAAGGCAGATGTTTCGCCAGCGTGTCTGCGGGTTTGTCGATGCCGACATAGCGCAGTAATTCGTGCGCACGCTCCCTGATGGCTTGCTCTTCATTACGATTTTTTTGATTGCGGAACAACGCGCCAAACACTCCCGCTTGTGTGCGCAGATGCCGACCTATCATCACGTTTTCTAACGCGGTTAAATTGGAAAATAAGCGAATATTTTGGAAAGTTCGTGCAATGCCTGCTTGTGCCAAGATATGCGGCTTGCAGGCTTGGTAACTTTTTCCATCGAATTGAAATTCGCCAGTACTGGGTTGATACAGCCCGGTAATCACATTGAACAACGTGGTTTTACCCGCACCGTTCGGACCGATCAATCCGTAAATTTCACCACGTTGAATGTGCAGCGATACATCGCTAAGGGCAGTCAAACCACCGAATTTTTTGCCAACGGAAGAGAGTTGCAATAAGGGCGCGACTTTATTCATTTACAACCTGCCGTTCGCCCTGAGCTTGTCGAAGGGTGGGTTTGAAGCAGGTGGTTCGACAAGCTCACCACGAACGGTTTGATGACTATTGTCTTCATACCTTCTCATCCGCCTCATCACTACCCAACTCGCGCCTACGCACACGCGACGGCCACAACCCTGCTGGGCGATACAGCATCACTGCAATGAGTGCGCCACCAAACATCAACATACGCAAACTTTCCGGGTCGATGATGGATTTTCCAAATAGGGCTTGCTGCAACGGCACAACGCTGTGTCGTAAAATTTCTGGTAATAGTGCCAGCAATACACCACCCAAAATGACACCCGCGATGTTGCCCATACCGCCCAGCACCACCATACACAACACCATGATTGATTCCATCAAACTGAAACTTTCCGGGCTGACAAAACCTTGGAAACCTGCGAACAACGCACCCGATGCACCACCAAACATCGCTCCCATCGCAAACGCCAGCAGCTTAAGATTGCGCGTGTTAATGCCCATCGCAGATGCGGCGATTTCGTCTTCGCGTATCGCCATCCAAGCGCGACCAATACGCGACTTTTCCAATCTTTGCGAAATAAATATGACTAGCGCGGTGAAGGCGAGGAACAAGTAAAAATACAGATGCACCGATGGCAATGTGATGCCAAAAATTTCCTGCGTTGCATTCAACGACACACCCGAAACACTGATGGGATCAATGCGACTAATGCCTTGCGGGCCATTGGTGAGATTGATAGGAGCGTTGAGGTTATTCAAAAAAATGCGAATGATTTCGCCAAAACCAAGTGTGACAATTGCCAAATAATCACCGCGCAAACGCAATGTTGGCGCGCCTAGCAACACGCCGAAACCGCCTGCTATCAAGGCCGCCAGCGGCAGCACAATCCAAAATGACAGGTGTACGCCATCGGGAAATAACATCGGAAATGCGAGTGCTAAATGTGGCGAACCTGTTAGCGCATAGCAATATGCACCCACTGCAAAAAACGCGATGTAACCCAGATCAAGTAGGCCTGCATAACCAACCACGATGTTCAAACCCAGTGCCAGCATGATGTAGAGCATGGCGAAATCGACAATGCGTACCCAGCCACGACCGAGCAATGCATCAGTGATAAATGGCAAAAACAGCAATGCAGCGATCATCAACACAAACATCGCGTGCCTTTGGTGCTTGCCTCCGAGTGTCAGGAATATTTTAGGCGCGTTCAGCAATGCGCTCCCCTAACAAACCCGAAGGACGAAACACCAACACGGCAATCAACACAAAAAATGCGAACACGTCTTGGTAATTGCTACCAAAAAATCCACCCGTTAAATCGCCGATATAACCCGTGCCCAAACTCTCAATCAAGCCTAACAACAATCCACCCAACATAGCGCCGCGCAGATTGCCGATACCTCCTAATACCGCAGCAGTAAAGGCTTTCAGGCCGAGCAAAAAGCCCATGTAATAATGTGCGAGTCCATAGTTGGCACTAACCATGAGTCCCGCTATAGCCGCCAATGCCGAACCAAGCATGAAGGTGATTGAAATGACTCGATTAACATCAACTCCCATCAGTTGTGCTGAGTGTTGATTCTCTGCCACCGCACGCATCGCCCGGCCTAAGCGCGTGCGATGCACCACCACCATCAGCCCCGCCATAATCAGCACAGCGAGGATGACGATGGCAATTTGAATATCGTTAATGATTGCGCCACCAATCACGTGCGAACTCGTCGCAAATAACATTGGGAATGAATGGTACTGACGACCCCAAATCATCATTGCCAGATTTTGCAAAACAATGGATACGCCAATTGCGGTAATCAGCGGCGCGAGGCGCGGTGCATGGCGCAATGGTCGATAGGCAATACGCTCGATGCTGTAACCGAGCGCCATGCAGCCTGCCATTGCCAATCCGACACTCAGCAGCAAAGCCAACAGAGGTGGCACACCCCAACCCAACATTGCAGTTAATGCAGACAGTGCTAGCATCGCGCCGACCATCACCACTTCGCCATGCGCGAAATTGATTAGACCGAGGATGCCATAGACCATGGTGTAGCCCAACGCCACTAAGGCATACACGCTACCTTGGACGAGTCCGTTGATTATTTGCTGAAGAAAAATTTCCATAGGCTAACAAATAAAAACGACACGCATTTGCGTGTCGTTTGAAGTTTTATTGCGATGTATCAATGTGCCGCCGCGCTTACTGCACCCAATGTTTCCAATGCGTGCCACTTGCCTTGTTGCACTTGGTACATCGTGATTGCACCGCCTAGCAAATCACCTTTTTCATCAAACTGAATTTTTGCAGTAATACCATCTAAGCTAATTTTAGGCAGTTCTGCTAAGTATTTGGCGGGCTCAACCGAATCCGCCTTCTGCATCGCCGCAATCATCACGTTCACTGCATCATAGCAATACGGTGCGTAAAGTTGAATAGGTTGATACTTCGCCACAAAGCGCGTTTCAAATTCTTTCCCACCCGGCATTTTGTCGAGCGGCACACCAGGTAATGAAGCATAACTGCCTTCCGCCGCATCGCCTGCCAGCTTGATAAATTCCGGTGTGTAACCACCATCACCCATCATCAGCTTTACCTTCATCGCAAGGCCTTTTAACTGTTTTGCCATTGGCCCTGCTTGCGGATCCATACCACCATAGAACAACAAATCCGGCTGCTTACCCTTAACTACGGTTAACACAGCGGTGAAGTCCACCGCCTTATCGGTAGTGTATTCATGCGCCACAATCTGCGCACCATTAGCCTGTGCCGCCTTGATAAACTCATCCGCCAAGCCTTGACCATAAGCCGTGTGATCATCAATTACCGCAATCTTTTTTGCTGCTAGATTTTTGGTTGCATACTCACCCAACACGCGACCTTGTTGCGCATCATTCGCCATTACGCGGAACGCGGTTTTGAAACCCTGCGCAGTGTAATTCACTTCGGTTGCGGATGGAGAAATTTGCGGGATACCGTTGTCGTTGTAAATTTTTGAAGCAGGAATGGTCGTACCGGAATTCAGATGTCCAATGATGCCGCTCACTTTGTCGTCCACTAATTTCTGCGCAACGATGGTCGCAGTTTTCGGATCAGCTTGATCATCTTCGCTAATCAACTCAAAGTACACTTTACGTCCGCCAATCAGAATGCCCCTTGCATTGGCATCATCAATCGCCATGCGTGTGCCACTCTCGTTATCCTTGCCGATATGCGCCTGATTACCCGTCAATGGTGCTGCTGCGCCGATACGCACGACCAAATCATCTGTTGAAGTTTTTTTGACGGTAGCCGGCTTTTCACAGCCGTAAAGTGTCAATGCAATTGCTAAAGGTAATAGTGCGCGAGCGAAATATGATGACATGATGAACCCCTATAAAAATACGAGACGATTATGCAGAGCGGGCGGGGGGCTTGTCAATTTTAGCTTTAAAATATACAGGCAATAAAAAGTCGGCTCGCGCCGACTTTTTTAAAATGACTACTGCTTCATTTTTTTGCCGCCGTTTTATCTTTTTCGGCTTTTTTTGCTACTGCAGCGGCCTCCTCTTCTTCCGCTTTCTTTGCAGCCAGCTTGGCATCTTCAATTCTCTTGATTGCTAATTTCGCATCGTCCGTTTTTTCTAAACCAATCACAAAAGTTACCAACGCTTTAATGTCGGCTTGTTTAGCACCTGCTGGATCACTAGCAGGCATAGGCATTTCACCCCAATTGCCTTTACCACCCTTAGATACCTTAAGCATCAAACCTTCTAGCAATGAATACTCTTGACCTCCATATGTATATTTAGCAACACCTTTATATTTATTAGACACATCCAACCAACTCGGACCAACCAAACGTCTGTAAATAGAATGGCATGCTGTGCAATTATTTTTCTTAGCCGCAGCGGGCATTTCTATTATAGCAGCCGCCATTGCGCTCCCTGCAACTAACAGTCCTGCTGCAATCAT
>CANFCA010000137.1 GCA_947445045.1 Gallionellaceae bacterium | reverse complement strand
CTTTTCGCCACGCCGACGCAATCTATTCCGCACCTGTTCAAGCGAATATTTCTCAATAGAAATACCAATACGTTCTGATGTCATCATCAGGAAATCACTAGCACGACCAAAGTACATAATTTGAACTTCAGGTTTACGTTGGAGATCAACTCCAAAAATTGCTTTGAATAGATTTTTCATATTGCTAAGCAACTTGTTTAGCTTGCTTCTGGTACAAAAATTCCAACACTGCTCCGCGCATCCGGTGGTATCCGGCATCATTTGCCAGTGCCAAGCGATTGCGAGGTTTGGGCAAATCCACCGTCAAGATTTCACCGATGGTCGCGGCGGGTCCGTTGGTCATCATCACGATGCGATCCGACAGTAATACCGCCTCATCCACATCATGCGTCACCATCACCACCGTGCTGTTGGTTGCCGCAACGATCTTCATTAACTCGTCCTGCAAGTGCGCACGAGTCAACGCATCCAGCGCACCGAATGGTTCATCCATCAACAATACTTTCGGTTGCATAGACAAGGCGCGCGCAATACCAACACGCTGTTTCATGCCTCCGGAAATCTCGTGCGGATATTTGTGTTCGGCGTGAGTTAGATGCACCAGCGCAAGCGCCTCGCTGGTGCGCTGATTGAGCTGTGCATTGCTTTCTGTCGCACCGAATACCCGCTCAACTGCCAAGTGAACATTGTCAAAACAGGTTAGCCAAGGCAGCAGCGAATGATTTTGAAACACCACGCCGCGATCTGGTCCAGGCCCTGCAATTTCTCGGTCGGCACAGAGCATGATTCCATCAGTCGGCATGAGCAGTCCGGCAACTAAATTGAGCAAAGTGGATTTGCCACAACCGGAGTGTCCAATCAGGGTAATGAACTCGCCGCGATCAATTTTTAGGTCGATGTCTTTAAGCGCAACAAACGCGCCTTGCTTGGTGGCAAAGGACATTTGCACATTTTCTATTTGTACATATTTTTTCATGGCATTTGTTGGTACAAAACTTTTCATGGTGAGCTCGATTAGTATTTGAAACGTTTGGCCAACTGAATCAACATCGTTTCCAGTAGCAATCCGATGATGCCGACGGTGAAAATCGCAATGATGATGTGCTCAACGTTTAGGTTGTTCCATTCATCCCACACCCAGAAGCCAATGCCTACGCCACCCGTCAACATTTCTGCCGCAACAATCACCAGCCATGCCGTGCCTATCGCCAAGCGGATGCCCGTCAACATGTAAGGCAGTGTCGCCGGAAATAGAATCTTGGTGAACACTTTCCATTCGGATAGATTGAGCACCCGCGCCACATTCAAATAATCCTGCGGCAACTGGCGCACACCCATTGCAGTGTTGATAATCATCGGCCAGATGCTGGAGATGAAGATCACCCAAATCGCCGCAGGATTCGCCGCTTTGAAAACCAGCAAACCAATGGGTAGCCATGCCAGAGGCGATACCGGCCTGAGCATACTCACGATAGGCGCAGTCATTTTATTAAGGAAATCAAAACGCCCAATCATGAATCCAAGCGGGATGCCAATTAGCGCAGCCAAACCAAAACCAACGCCGACTCGTCCGAGTGAATTCAGAATATTCCAACCGATGCCTTGGTCGTTTGGTGTCTTCTGATAAAAAGGATCACTGAACAAAGCCACCGCTGAATGCCAAGTTTTGATTGGTCCGGGTAGTGTTTCATTTCCCTGCGCCAACATTGCCCAAAGCAGAATGAACAAGCCTAATCCCAGCAGCGGAGGAAGCAGGTTATCGGCAAAATATTTCCTGAATTTCATCACGCGTGTACCTTAAAGCTGGCAGCGTATTTCTTCGGATCAGTGCCGTCCCATACTTTGCCATCCATCAACTTGGAAGTACGCATCACATCCTTTGGGATTGATACTTTGACTTGTGATGCCGCCTGTTTGTATAACTCAATCTGATTGATCTGCTTGGCGACTCCCAAGTAATCCGGGTCAGTCTTGAGCAAGCCCCAGCGTTTGTGTTGGGTCAAAAACCACATGCCGTCTGACAGGTAAGGGAAATTCACTGCACCGTCATTAGAGAATTTCATGTAATTAGGGTCGTCCCACTTTTTGCCTAGACCATCTTCGTATTTGCCTTCAAAGCGTTGATCAATCACTTCAACTGGACAATTGATATAGGATTTATCGGCGATGATCTCGGCAACTTTGCGACGGTTGGCCATGTCGTCTATGTACTTGGAAGCTTCCAACACCGCCATCGTCAAGGCACGCGCTGTATTAGGATATTTCTGCACAAATTCGGCAGTGCAACCCAACACTTTTTCCGGATGATCTTTCCAAATATCCTGAGTGGTTGCAACCGAGAAACCGATTTTGTCGTAGATGGCGCGATTGTTCCAAGGTTCGCCCACGCAAAATCCATCCATATTGCCAACACGCATATTGGCAACCATTTGTGGCGGTGGAACAGTGATGGTCTTCACATCACTTAATGGATTGATCCCGTAATTTGCTAACCAATAATAGAGCCACATTGCATGTGTACCTGTTGGGAAGGTTTGCGCAAAGGTGTAGTCGCGCTTTTCAATATCGACCAGCTTTTTCAAAGCTGCCCCAGTAGTCACACCTTTCTCTTTAAGTTGATTAGAAAGCGTAATGCCCTGTCCGTTGTTGTTCAGCGTCATCAGCACGGCCATGTCCTTTTTCTGCCCACCGATACCCAGATGCACGCCATATACCAAGCCATACAAAACGTGTGCGGCATGTAGTTCGCCGTTCACCACTTTGTCACGCACGCCTGCCCAAGACGCTTCTTTTGAGGGAATGATCTTGATGCCATATTTCTCATCGAACTTCATCACTGAGGCGATCACCACTGAAGCACAATCCGTTAGCGGAATAAAACCCACTTTGACTTCTTTAAGTTCAGGTGCGTCCGAACCGCCAGCCCAAGCCGCTGAGCGAGTTCCCATTGGCACCATAGACATGATCCCAGCCATGCCGAATATTGATCCTGCTTGTTTCATAAAATCCCTCCGGCCATTTTGTTCAGGAGCAGCAAGCTCCACAGCGACTGATTTTTCAGCGGTCACGATTTCAATTTTTTGGTTTTCCATTACCAGCTCTCCTTTAATAAAAATTCGTCATTCAAAAGCGCACAATAAAAAAGGTGTCCGCTGCGTGGTAACGCAGCAAGACACCTTTGTCTTTGATTCAAATACTCCGAACCGCCGTTGGCTCGTTGATGGTTATTACATAAGCAATGCTCGTGCCAAAAAATAATTTTTACGTTTATGCATTTTTAATCATGCGGATAGATACTTTACGCGTCTTAACTTATTTTTATGTGCGCACCAAATAAACTCTTTTCATAAGTGGTATGCCGCATAGGCGCGCACTTTTAGTGCATCTTGAAAATGATTTAATGATGTTGAAAGGAAGCCTGCTGTTTGCGATGACAACCCATGCACAACTCCCCCTCCACGTTTGTGCCACGAAGATAATCACTATCAGGATGCTCTACTGATAATGGCGAACTATTATGTTCGCGATGGCATGTTGCGCAAGCAATCACCATTTTGCTTTTTTCCGGGTACAACCGAATATCTTCGCTATCCAACCTGCCATTTTCATTGGTATCAAAGTATGCGATTCCGTTATGCTGTGCGTTAGGCGGATTGAATTCCTTTGAGAGGATTGATGTAGGCGGGTATGCAATACCCACAGGATGATGTTCCGCCTGATTGACATAGATGTACTCAATTTCTTTCGCGCCAGAATTGTTTGCGCGGGCGTGACAAAACATACAATCATCATCGCTTTTGTAGCCAACTGTATTTTCACCCACCTGCACGCAGCCGATTACTGAAATACTCGCCAACACGACTGACATCCTGTTAAACAGCGTATTCAAAATATGCGTATCGGCAATCATTTTATTTGTTTCTACTATCAAGTACGCCCCTTCCAAGTTAAACCCAGATAGTTCAATAGAAAATTTCTCCTCGTAGGAGCGAGCTTGCTCGCGAAGCACTTTCGCGAGCAAGCTCGCTCCTACAGCGGTTTTCGTTCTAATGGATTATCGGGCTTCAATCTAAGCCACATCTAAAATATATTTAGCTATCCTGCTACTAAACTGTTTGCTCATTTCTTCTATTTCTGCCCCTTTGTGTCTGGCTAGCAGATGGGTATGTCTAACCAAGCCGCGCATCACGTAGTACACAATGGTGTGATGCTGGGTACGCAATAAGTTTTCCAACTTGGTGCGCTCCAACAGCAGCACCGTACAGTCTTTTTTGACTTCAATCGTGGCTTCAATTTTTGCGATGTTACTGCCCACAAAGCTAATGATTCTTGCCAACTCACCTGGCTTATTAAGCCGCAAGCTCATCGGCTCATTGTCCACAGTGGCACTCACTTCAATTTCTCCATCCACTAATATCAACAGCGCGTCACTCAAGGAACAATCGTCAGGCTTGGCAATGAAATCGCCAGCTTGATATTGTTTAATCGTGAGGAAATCAGCCAGAATTTGAATTTCAAAATCACGCAATTCCGCTATCAACGTACTTTGCTGTAGCGCATGCAAAATACGCGCATCGGCAATCAGCTTGGATCTCCCTATAAAAAACTTCACGTCACCACTGGAACTATTTTGTGGTGTCTCTTCAATTTGCGTCATTACCATTCCCTTATAAAAAATTATGCAGTGCTTATGCCACGTTGTTGTTG
>CANFCA010000136.1 GCA_947445045.1 Gallionellaceae bacterium | reverse complement strand
TGTGCAAGCGCAACTGGATACCGATGATCGCCGAACACACCATGACGTATAAAAAGCCACTCGGCTTGCTGCAAAAATTTGATGTCAAACTAGAAATTACGCATTGGGACGACAAGTATTTCTATATGAAACACACATTCAATCAAGGCGAGCGCATCGTTGCAATCGGCACATCAAAAGGCTGTGTGTATGCGCGTAATAAGGGCGTTGTGTCTCCCGCTGAGGCAATGGCTGCGGTGAAGTCGGATCAAGAAAAGTAAATGGGCAATACGGTTTTGTAGTGTTAGTTTCACGCACCATCGTTTTCTAATTGCTATTGAGAAGTTCTGCGCGCAATTGATTCAAAGAGGCGGATAAGCCGTGTGGTGTGAGTTGTAGTGCGGCATTAGCGTGGTTGATGGCTTCGTTGAAATCAACAAGTAGTGTTTGCAAAATCGCTGTGATTTCATCTAATATTTTTTCTGGCTGCTGCGAATAACGCAATAGAAAATCTTTTCTACGTGGATGAAAGGATGTCCATTGCCATCCTAGAAAACTTTCATTGGTTTTGAAGTGCGATTTTTGCAATGCTTCTTTTAATGCGCTGATGTCAGGCAAGGCAAGTTGTTCGGGTGAAGGTGCGGTGCTCCACATCAAGCCAAAATATATACGCAAATCTCCGCCTAAATTTTGCTGTTCAATCATGGGCCGTAAATATAATGGTTGCGCGATTCGCAAATCGCCATGCAGTCCAACCAAGTTGCCTGGCACATTTTTATCTTCAGTAACTTTGATTGTCCACGCAATTTGATATTCATCACATAAGGCGTTGAGACGTAGCTGTAAAGCCAGCCACAAGCTGTTGTTGATTTGTTCACGTTGCTTATCCAATTGTTCTGCAACTGCGAGTGCTAAAGGTAAATTTTCTGTCTTTGCAAAGAAATCCAATACTGCTTGTTCTTCATTCATGGGGTTGAACTCTGTGAGTGTGGGTGGAATTGCATATAAGCAAATTATGTAATTGCGCGGGAGATATAACTTTTTTGCAGTGCCGACACTAAGTTGAGTGAATCAGTATTGACTTTATTTTTCAGACTAGACATTATTCGGGTGTGTCGACACGCTATGCTTCAATTTTGGTGGCTTTAAAAGAAGCGAATAATAATAATAATTTCGACGCATCGCATCAAAAATAATCCGATTTACCCGTTCAGTCATTCTGGCTGTTTGCCAGTTTGGGGTCATTTGTTTGTTGTGGGAGCCCTTACGATGCACCGTTTTCTACGTTTATCCATATTGTTAGTCAGTTTGTTTGCCGCTAGCAGTTATGCCGCAGATGCTACTCAAGCTGTAAAAATGACCGAGGACAGTTTAGGTCCGTTGGTTGAGCAGCCCATCGAATTCCCTCACTTCCGGCATGCGGGTGATGTTAATAAAGAGCATCCTGAAAAGGGTGGCATGCAAATCAATTGCATGTACTGCCATACCTTTGCGCGTCGCAGTGCGGTAGCCGGAATTCCACCATTGCAGAAATGTATAGGCTGCCATCAGAGTATTGAGTCAGTGCGTGAAACGCCACGCATTAAAAAATTGTTTGAGTATTGGGAAGGTAGCAAAGATGGAAAAATAGCTGCCAAAAGCCCAATACCTTGGAAAAAAGTGCATGACCTCCCTGATTTTGTGCGCTTTAACCATGAGCGTCATATCAAGCGTTTCGTATTCCAACAAAATCGGCCTGTTCAAGAAGCATGCGGATATTGCCACGGTGATGTGAAGACTATGACGGTTGCGCGTCGCAGCAAAACGTTGTCGATGGGATTCTGTGTGGATTGCCATAAGAAAGATCATTTGGTGAGTGCTGAGGGCGGTACGGCTATTGGAAATCAAGCCTATTGGTATGGCTTCAAAAAGCCAGTGGTGAATGCCTCTATGCCATTGACGGCAAAAGGTCCTAATGATTGCTGGCAGTGCCATAAGTAATCGCGCCAAGAATTTAGTAATCGCGCCAAGAATTTTCCCAAGAATTTTGCAAAGGGGTTTGTAATGATTGACAGTAGTTTTGATCGACGTGATTTTCTGAAAGTGCTGGGTTGGGGCGGTGCGGCAGTTGCTTTGAGCGGCTGCGGCAATACCTCGGTTGAGGATGGTAAAGAGACGGTGGTTTCCTATGTGGAAGCGACGGACTTTATGATTCCTAGCATCGGTGTTTACTATAACTCTACTTGTGCACAATGCGATGCCGGTTGCAGTATCAATGGACGTGTGCGTGAAGGTCGTGTGCTGAAGCTGGAAGGAAATCCAGCTTCAGCAATCAATCGCGGTAAGTTGTGTGGCTTGGGTCAAGCGGGCGTGCAGCATCACTACAATCCAGACCGTGTGCGCGAGCCTTTGTTGCGCAACGGTGAGAAGGGCGAAACGATCACCTGGGAAAAAGCTTACGCATTGATTGCTGAAAAGCTGCAAGGTGTAAGTGGCGAAGAAATCGCATTTTTGACGGGTGCGATGAGTGGTCACACCAAAGTACTGCTGGAAAATTATTTGGCCAGCTTTGGCTGCAAAAATCATTTCGCCTATGAAGCGATTGCGCCAGGAGTGGTGCGCGCTGCCAATAAGAAAGCTTATGGCGTTGCGATGCCCCGTTACAACATTAACAAAGCAAAGTTGGTATTGTCCTTTGGTGCGGATTTCTTAGGTAACTGGGTCTCACCCGTTCACTTTTCGCAGCAGTATGGACAATTCCGTAAAGGTGTAAATGGTCAGCGTGGCGTATTGGTTCAAGTTGAATCTAAGATGACTTTGACGGGCGCGAATGCTGACCGTTGGTTGGTGGTTCGTCCCGGCACTGAAGGAATTTTAGCACTTGGTTTGATTAACGCACTAGGTGCGGCTAGTGGTGATGTGGCTGCTGAGGTTAAAGATTACGATAAGGCGCGCGTCAGCAAAGATACGGGTGTGTCAGTTGAGCAAATCGACAAACTGGTAGCGTTGTTGAAATCACACACGCCGAGTTTAGTGTTGGCGGGCAGTGCGGCAGAAGGTTATGCGCACGGTTCACAAAACGCGGCGGCGATTAACTTGCTCAATCAAGTGTTGGGTAATGTGGGTAAAACAGTCGTGGGTGCAGCGAGTGTACCGTTCCCGCAAATGGCTCCAATATTAGGTAATACCGCCGCGCTGGCAAGTGTGAGTGATGCTTTGGATGCCGGGAAATACAAGGTCATGTTTAGTTGCGGCGTTAACCCCGTGTTCTCTGCTCCAACTGCAATGAAGTTCAAAGAGCATTTTGCTAAAGTAGGTTTCAAGGTGGCATTCGCGCATTACTTGGATGAAACTGCTTTGCAAGCTGATTTAGTGTTGCCGTTAGATTCCGCATTGGAAGATTGGGGTACTAGCGTTCCTGAATATATGGCTGGTGACGATGCACAAATCAATATTCAGCAACCACTGATGGAGCGTCTACACGCGAATACGCGTGGTTTTGGCGACATACTGTTAGCTTTGCTGAAGCAGCGCAATCCAGAATCATATAAAAACTATCCAGATTATTACGCTTACCTGCGTGGTGCCGTATTGCAAAATAAAAATGCTTTGGGCGGAGAAGGTGCGGATGATGATGAGTTTTGGAATGCTTCATTGAGTAACGGAATCTTGAAGCTGGCTGGCCCAGTGGCTGGTTTGTCTGGCGGTGTATCTGCTGGCGGTTTGTCCTTACCTAATGCGCCCGTTGCAGACGCGCAATATCCGCTACATTTAATTCCTAGCGTTAATGCCAATCTTAGAGATGGTCGCAATGCCAACCAGCCATGGTTGCAAGAATCCCCCGATCCTTTGACTACCATCGTTTGGGATTCATGGGTCGAGATTCATCCTAAAAAGGCTGCTGAATTAGGCATCGTCGAGGGTGACATTGTTGAAGTGGCTGGTAAAAATGGTTCAATCAAAGCGCAAGCTTATTTGTTCCCAGGTATTCACCCTGATGCGATTTCAGTTCCGCTAGGTCGTGGGCATGACGCAATGGGTCGCTACGCAAAAGGTTTTGGTGTCAATCCATTCCATATCTTGGATGCGATCTTCGATAAAGAAACGGGCGAGTTGGCGATGCATGAAACGCGTGTCAAGGTTAGCAAAACCGGTCAGCGCGTAATTGTTGTAAAAGATGAAGGTGCGGCAGGCGGTAAGCAAATGGGTAAAAAAATTGCTGTACGTACCAGCACCGATAAAGTTGATCTTTCGAAGGAGGTCTAAAGAATGTCAGTAAGTAATCTATTAGAGAACTGGGCTGAGTTTCGACATACTCATCCAGTGGGCGATGCGCCTCATGATCCCTACAAGTGGGCAATGAGCATAGATTTGGATGCCTGTACGGGATGTAATGCTTGCAGTATCGCTTGCTATGCGGAAAATAATTTACCCGTGGTAGGTAAAGAGAAATTCTCACACGGTCAGCAGATGCATTGGATGAGAATTGAACGTTACTGGGATGAGGATCGTCGTGATTTTCCAGGCCAAGGAGCTCAATTCTTGCCGATGATGTGTCAGCAGTGCGAAGCAGCGCCATGCGAAACGGTTTGTCCGGTTGGTGCGACCAATCACACGCCAGATGGTTTGAATTCGCAAATCTATAATCGCTGTGTGGGCTCAAGATACTGTTCGGCCAACTGCCCATTCAAAGTGCGTTATTTCAATTGGTATGATTATCCCACCACGGATAACGTCTGGCCCGCTGAGATGAGCCAG
>CANFCA010000135.1 GCA_947445045.1 Gallionellaceae bacterium | reverse complement strand
TGTTTGGAATCTTAGCGATTTTTCTCGAGCGATTTTTAGATGCGAAACTGCGCGTCGACTTTTTGCTAGTAGCCGCGCCGCGCCCCTTGTTTTGGTTGGCAGCATAACGACTTACATGGCGGTGTGAAACATAGTGATGTCTCGAGTTTTTACGCGAAGTGGCAGCTAGTGCAATGGTAATGGGCCGACCGACTTTGAGTGCTGCTGATTTATTTAGCTTTTTTAATTGGGTAACGTTTACATGGTAGCGACGCGCTAGCGTGGCATATGTATCGCCTCTCCGCACGGTATGTCTGAGCGAACTGACACGCACGTTAATTGGCGCAAGTTGCATATTGAAGGCTTCGAACTCCCCGTCACTTTCTTCACCATTTAACGGCACAAGCAGGGTTTGTCCTGTGCTGATATTGCCGCGCATAGACAGTCCATTTACCGCCTTGAGATTTTCTACCGACAATCCAAAACGCGGAGCTAGTTTATCTAAACGCTCGCCTTTTTTGGGTTGGTATGATTGCCAGCTAACCAGGGGTTTGTCGTAGCTTTCCAGATTGGCGCGAAACGTTTCAACCTTATTGACGGGCAATAAAATGACATCATCCGCATCCTGCAAAATCACGGGGCGATTGTGTGAAGGATTCAACGCTGTGAATTCTTCCATCGAGATGTCGGCTAATTGCGCGGCAAGCTTCATGTCCATGTGCTGAGTCGTTTCAACAGCAGCAAAATAAGGCTCATTAGGAATATCGCTTAGGGCTAAGCCAAAGCGCGTTGGGTCGGCGATGATGTTTTTGATGGCTAATAATTTAGGCACGTAATTGCGCGTCTCGGCAGGCATCTTCAAGCTGGCATAGTCGATAGATAAACCTAATCTGCGATTGTGTGCTTGGGCACGTTGCACCGAGCCTTCACCCCAGTTGTAAGCGGCTAAAGCAAGCTCCCAGTCACCAAACATATCGTGTAGTTTTTGCAAATAATCGAGCGCGCTTTTTGTTGCACCCACCACATCGCGTCTATCGTCATGCCACCAGTTTTGCTGCAAACCAAAAGTTTTGCCTGTAGCGGGCATAAATTGCCAAATACCCGACGCGCGGGTGCTGGACATCGCACCAGGATTAAATGCGCTCTCTATCATAGGCAGCAATGCAATTTCACTGGGCATACCGCGTTTTTCTACTTCACTAGTGATGAAGTAGAGGTAGCGGCGCGCGCGATCTGTCATGCGTTTTACATAGTCGGGACGTGCGGCGTACCACTGTTCATGTTTGCTAATTAAGATGCTATCGAATTCGCGCATGGCAAAACCGTTACGGATGCGTACCCACAAACTATCTCTTATTACACCTGTTTCTCTAGCCAGCTCAACTGGGGATTCTTCCTTAGGTATCCACACGGGTGGCGGTTCGGCGTTGACCTCTTCTACAGGTGGAACAAATTCAACTTTGTTGTCAGAAATAGTGGTGTCCGATGCAGGAGCGGCTTCGATACTTGGGCTGGTAAGTGGCGCAGGTTGGGACGCCGCTTCGCTGACAGTTACTTTGGATGCAGGAGGAGTCGTAATTGGAGCATCTTGAATAGAAGGTGCTTCAGATACTAATTCGATTTTGACATTTCGTGCTGAAGGTAGCCAGTCAGGAGCAATTTCGCCAGTTGCTGCAGGGATAAAAGTTACGTCATCTGCTTGAGCGTAGCTTGTCAGCGCGATTGTGGTGAGTAGGATACAGAGTAGGAGGCGAAACAAAGGCACTTAGGCTATTCCATAGGTCAAAAAACTGGCGCGATGGTAACGAGGAGAGGGGTTGAGGTCAATCTAAATGGTGCAGAGCTGTTGAATTTGGCACAAAAACCATAGTCCACGAAAGGCACGAAATTAGGTAAGCGGATATTTCGAGTTTTTCGTGGACTAGAGGTTTTTACTAACGTATCGGATTCTTCAACTGCTCAAGAATGGCAGGGTTCTCCAGCGTGGAAATATCCTGGGTGATTTCCTCACCCTTGGCGATAGCGCGCAATAAGCGGCGCATGATTTTACCTGAGCGAGTTTTGGGTAAGTTTTCGCCGAAGCGAATTTCGTCTGGCTTGGCAATCGGGCCGATTTCCTTTCCAACCCAGTTGCGTAACATGTCGGCGATTTCTTTGGCTTTGGCTGGGTCATCGGGTCGAACGCCTTTTAGCACCACGAATGCGACTACCGCCTCACCCTTTATTTCATGAGGCTTCCCGACCACTGCAGCCTCTGCTACCAATGGGTTGGAGACGAGTGCCGATTCGATTTCCATTGTGCCCAAACGATGACCTGAAACATTCAGCACATCATCGATACGTCCCATAATCCAGAAGTAGCCATCTTCATCGCGGCGTGCTGAATCTCCTGCCAAATAAGAGCCGCGCATCTCGGCTGGAAAATACGATTGCTTATAGCGTTCCGGGTCGCCCCAGATGGCACGGATTTGCGAAGGGAAAGGGCGTTTGATGACCAAAAATCCACCGTGTTGGTCATGTACTTCGTCGCCGGCTTCATTGACAATCGCCGCCATGATGCCTGGCAAAGGTAATGTGCAAGTGCCTGGTTTCAGTGGCATCGCGCCGGGTAAGGGTGCAATCATGTGACAGCCTGTTTCAGTTTGCCACCAGGTATCCACAATCGGGCAACGTTCTTGCCCGACGGTGTTGTAGTACCACATCCATGCTTCAGGATTGATAGGTTCACCCACGCTGCCCAATAAGCGCAAGCTTGATAAATCATATTGTTTGGGCAAGTCCGCACCCAATTTAATTAATGAACGAATTGCAGTGGGTGCGGTGTAAAAAGTGGTGACTTTGTGGTCTTGAATCATTTTCCAAAAACGTCCCGCATCGGGGTAAGTGGGGATGCCTTCAAAAATCACTTGTGTGCCGCCCATCGCCAATGGGCCGTAGGCAACATAGCTGTGCCCAGTAATCCAGCCCACATCAGCGGTACACCAAAAAATATCTGAAGTTTTGTAATCAAATACCCATTGCATCGATAGCATCGCACCCAGCAAATAGCCACCGCTGGAATGTTGCACGCCTTTAGGTTTGCCCGTCGAGCCTGACGTGTAAAGAATAAATAATGGATGTTCTGCGCTTACCCATTCAGGTTCACAACTTGCGCTTTGCCCTGCGACTAGGTCATGCCACCAAATATTATTTTTTGCGTTCCATGCTGTATCACAGGTGGCACGTTGATACACAATCACGCTATGCGCCATCTCGCAACCGCCCATGGCCAAAGCCTCATCCACAGCGGGTTTTAGCGGCATTACTTTGCCGCCGCGAAGTTGTGCGTCGGCGGTAATCACTGCACACGCTTGTGCGTCGGTGATGCGCTCATTCAAACTCTTTGCAGAAAAACCACCAAACACCACCGAGTGAATCGCACCAATTCGCGCACACGCTTGCATGGAAACCACCGCCTCAATACTCATCGGCATGTAGATAATGACGCGATCACCTTTTTTGATGCCGCGCGTTTTCAAGCCGTTGGCGAATTGACACACCCGTGTGTGCAAATCGCGATAATTTATTTTCGTTACCGTGCCATCATCCGCTTCAAAAATCAGCGCAATTTTTTCCGGTTGTGTCGCGAGGTGTTTGTCCAAACAGTTATATGAAACATTCAACTCGCCATCTTCAAACCACTTATAGAAAGGCGCGTTGCTTTCATTCAAAACTTTGGTAAAGGGCTTCTTCCATTGCAAAATTTCACGAGCTAAATTCGCCCAAAAGCCTTGATAATCAAGCGCTGCGGAATCGCACAACGCTTTATATTGAGCCATCCCGGACACATTGGCTTGCTTAATGAATTCCGCTGAAGGATTGAAAACACGTGTTTCGTTTAAAGTTGATTCGATGTTGGACATATGAACTCCCAAGTGATGACAGCTGTGAAGTGACTATGATAGACCAACAGCTAGCCAAACGGCTACTCAAAAGGGGAGTAAAGAAGGCAGATATAAGCAAAGACGGTTGTTTTGACTTTGCTTATATCTGCCTAAATGAGAATGACTAGTTAAGCTAATGCTTTCAGAGCGGCACTGACTGCAACACCCTTGGTAATCTGCGCATTTTGGCGTGCTAGCGCTTCTTCCAACGCACCTAAGCAGAATAATACGTTAGTCGGATTGCTGGCGTAGCCCATCAAGCCAATGCGCCAGATTTTACCTGCCATCACACCCAGACCTGAACCAATTTCGAGGTTGTAATCGTTGAGCAAAGCCGTGCGAACTGCGGCTTCGTCCACACCGTCGGGAACGTAAATTGAATTCAACTGTGGCAGGCGTTCGCCTTCTTTCACGACAAAGCGTAAGCCCATTGCTTCTATACCTGCCTTTAATGCGAGGTGGTTGCGAGTGTGGCGCGCCCAAGAATTTTCTAAACCTTCATCTTGTAAAACCACCAAGGCTTCGTGCAAGCCATATAGCGCATTGATAGGCGCAGTGTGGTGATAGGCGCGTTTTCCGCTGCCCCAATAACCCATGACTAAATTCAAATCCAAGAACCAACTTTGCACCTTGGTTTTGCGCGTTTTGATTCGTTCTACCGCACGTTCGTTGAAACTGACTGGCGACAATCCCGGCGTGCAGGACAAGCATTTTTGTGAGCCTGAATAAATCGCATCGACATTCCACTCATCCACTTTGAGCGGCGAGCCACCCAATGAAGTCACGGCATCGACAATGGTCAAACAGCCTGCGCGGTGCG
>CANFCA010000134.1 GCA_947445045.1 Gallionellaceae bacterium | reverse complement strand
TTTCGCTGTATGTTTTGCCCTTAGTCATCGCGGCAGCTACATTGCCCAGTCGCTACACATGGGGCATGGCGGCACTCACCGTTGCCTGTTACAGCATCCTGATGTTTTACTACATTCCCTTGCCACACAATCATCACGACATGGGCGACAACGCGTTTAACTCGCATGTGATGGGGATGTGGTTTGGATTTGTCATTACCGCGCTGGTCGTTGCCTACTTTGTGGTGCAAATGGCGCAAGCAGTGCGAAGCAGAGATGAAATGTTAATTCAAGTGCGCGAAGAAATTTTGCGTAACGAACGCATCGTGGCACTCGGCACACAGGCTGCGGGGGCAGCACATGAACTAGGTACACCGCTGTCCACCATGGCAGTGGTCATTGGCGAATTGCAGCATGAAACCGAAATGCAACACGCATGGCGCGACGCGCTGGCTATCCTTGACGAGCAAGTGCGCGGCTGTAAACGCATACTCGATAAAATTCTGGCCAACGCGCAAGACAGTGGTGCAAGCTCGCTACAACCCGCAAATCACTTGCTTGCCGAAGTATTAGACGAATGGCAATTGTTACGCCCCACTGCGCAGTATATTTACACCCCGCTCACCACCATCGATTCAACCAATACGCCACTGATTAAAGTCGATACCACGCTGCGTGCTGCATTGATGAATCTGCTCAACAACGCCGCCGATGCTGCCCCGTACGCCATTGAGGTACTCACGCACATTGATGCAACACGCTTTATGTTGGAAATTCACGACCAAGGAAATGGACTGAATGAAGAAACCGCACTTAAAGCCGGATCGGCATTTTTCACCACTAAAAAGGACGGTCGCGGATTAGGTCTGATGCTCGCCAATGCCACCATCGAACGCATGGGTGGATCGGTGCGTTTATTCAACCGTGAAGCGGGCGGCGCAACCACGCAACTGATATTGCCCATCGCGAGGAAAACCGCATGACGCAAACCAATGAAGAATTCACCTCGTTGCTATTGGTCGATGATGACACCACCTTCTGTGGGGTACTGAGTAGCGCACTCACCAAGCGTGGCTTCAACGTATGCGTGGCGAATAGCGTCGAGCAAGCTATTCCACTTGCTGAAGCCAACTCGCCAGAGTTCGCCGTGGTAGATTTAAAAATGAATGGCGCGTCAGGGTTAGTGCTAGTCAAAAAATTACACGAACTCGACCCGCATACTCGTATCGTGGTGCTAACAGGTTATGCGAGTATCACCACCGCTGTGGAAGCCATTAAACTCGGCGCGACTCAATATCTTGCCAAACCCGCGAACGCGGACGAAATTGTCGCAGCCTTTAAACACGTGCCTGATGACAACACCCCACTCAATACTCAAACCACACAAATTGACGATCTAACTTGGGATCATATTCAGCGTGTACTGCGTGAACACCATGACAACATTTCTGCGACGGCTCGTGCACTCAACATGCATCGTCGTACCCTGCAGCGCAAGCTTGCCAAACCCCCAGGGCGCGCTGATTAGTTTCAAGCATTCGAGTCACCCATTGCGGGGTTTTTATTTTTCTTGGGCGTTTCGCTAAACTTTTGAATAATTCGTCCGATATACAGATTACAACGATTAAAATTCTCCTGTGAAATCGAACATGACTGAAGAAAACACGCGCAGCAGACTCAAGCATGCACTCTCAAATTTAGACAGCTTGCCCGCGATGCCCGTCATCGCACAAAAAATATTGTCACTACAATTAGATAGTGACGCTGGGGAAAATCAGCTCCTCAAAATTATTGAGCAAGATCCGCAAATCGCTGCAAAAATTGTGGGGCTAGCTAACTCCCCTGTCTTGGGCATCACACGTAAAATTACGACCGTACCGGATGCGGCCATGGTGCTGGGCATTACTCGCATCAAATCTGTCGCTATTGCTATCGCTTCAATGGCGAATTTATCCAAGCTTCCCCCCAGCAATGATTTCAAGCCTCAAGACTTGTGGCTACACAGCATGACCATGGCAATCATCATGCGCACCATTGCACTTGAAATGCCGAAATATCTACGCCCACAAGAAGACCATATTTTTTTAGCCGGTTTGTTGCATGACATCGGATTTATGGCATTGCATCACGTAGATAGTGCCGCCAGCAATGAACTTCATCAGCAACTTCGCATGCAGCCTGAGCGCCCAATAATTGACATCGAACTAGAAGTGCTGGGCATCACTCACTGTCACATCGGCTCACAGCTAGGAAAAACTTGGCACTTGCCCAATGAAATCGTGTCAGTCATTGAGTTCCACCACCAGCCAGAACTAATGGATGCCGCCGAAAAAAGCATCATGGTGAAGTTACTTCATTTGGTTGAAAAAATACTGCCTGATTTTGCGATTGCCGAACACACAGGCGCAGGCATAGCCGATCACGAGTGGTTGGCACTAGGCATCGAACCTGAGAAGGCTGAAGAACTGCTTAACCTTGCCAATGAGGTTGCCATGCAAACGGCCCAATTAAGCGGCCCAATGTAGTTGTTAGGTCGCATAGCTCGCCACGCTTTTAGTCAAAGTCACATAACATTCAAAAAATAATCGGAGAAATTTCATCATGGGTAAAGCAACACGCTTAAAACATTTAATCGCAAAAATTGACTCTTTACCCACTTTGCCTGCCATTGCGCAAAAGCTTTTATCCCTCTCGCTGGACACGGTTGAGGGCGAGACGAGCATGCTCAAACTCATCTCTCAAGACCCAATTATTTCCGCAAAAATTATTGGCTTGGCCAACACCAGTATGTTTGGCTCACCCGTCAAAGTCAGTTCAATTAACGATGCCGCAATGCGCCTTGGTCTTACTCGCGTCAAGGCTGTCGTTATCAGCATCGCAACGATGTCTACCTTAGCAAAACGACCTGAGGGCAAACTTAAATCCAACGATCTTTGGATGCACAGCATGGCCATCGCTGTTGCCATGCGCACCATTGCCAAAGCTATGCCGGCACGCGTTCGCCCCTTGGACGATCATATTTTTCTGGCGGGTCTGCTACATGACATCGGTTACATGGCACTCAATTATCTGGACACCGCTATCAGTGATGAGCTACATACCCAATTCGCAGCAGAGACTGAGAAATCTCCGCTGGAGATCGAGCAAGAATTGCTAGGGATGAGTCACGGCGAATTGGGCGCGCAAGTTGGAAGACATTGGGACCTACCCGAGGAAATCATCACCGTGATGCGTTATCACCATACTCCCGATGCCAAGGAAGCCTTAGCAGGACAACCTTTGGTCAGCTTGGTCAGTTTTGCTGAAAGAATGCTCAGTGATTTTGGCATCGCAGAACATACCGAACAAGTAATTACTGAACAAGAATGGATAGAGCTCGGCATTGATCCCACTAAGGTAGATGAAATTCGCGCACAAATCGCCACCGTCTCAGAGCAGGCGCGACAAATATCATCTGCAATTTAAACTCCCAAGTTATTTTCAATGTTAAGGAAACGCTGATTAAGTCCGTTCACGGTGAGTGTTTTTCGTTCGCTCCTTCGATACACCGCCATGGACGCGGCACTCAGGACGAACGAAAAATGTATCGAACCGTAAATTGGACTTAATCAGCGCTTCCTTAACAATTACACGATTTGACAGTTTGAATGTAATACTGAGGTAGTCAACTAGCGCATTCAATTATTTCAACTACTGAAATGATTGCCCGCGTAATTGTCACTTTGATATTTTTGGATTAGAGTTCGCGCCATGTTTCGCTTCTTGCTGCCCAAAGTCCTACTTGTTTTTGCGCTACTGTTCGCACAGTTGGGCAGCTTGACGCATGGCATTTCGCACACGCTTTCAGAGCAAAATAAAAGTTCGGATCAATCACTCCCGCATGATAAGCATTGTGATTTGTGTGCAGCCTATGCGCAAATCGGCGGTGTAATTGCTGGCAGCAACATTAGCTTTGATATCAGTGAAAACATCGAAGCATTCGTTAGCGATTATTCTAATGCCACCCTCTCCGTCCGTTTCGTCGCCTTCGCGGCACGCGCCCCACCTTATTCGGCATAAAGTTTAGCCCTAATGTCCTCGCGTTTACGTGAGGCTTTTTGTTTGCTTTTGTGGAGTAAAAAATGTTCAATAAAACTTATTTGAGCGTGGCTATTGCCGCGCTGTTCGTCCATTCGTTTAATGCTTCTGCTGCAAGCGACACCGAGCTACAAACCTTACGCGATCAAGTGCAGCAACTAGAGCAACGCGTTAACCAACAATCCAACTCGACTCCAGTGGCCGCATCAGGTGCTAGTAGTGAGGGGGCGTTCAATCCCGCCATCTCACTGATACTGTCCGGCACTTATGTGCAGCTTCAGCAGGCCGAGGCTCCGGCTACCGGCTTTGCCATGTCACCCAACAATAGTGGCTACTCGCAAGGCTTCAGCCTAAAAGAATCGGAACTGGGTATATCTGCCAACATTGACCCGCAGTTTCGCGGGGTAGGCACGTTTTCACTCGACCCCGCTGGTGGCATCTCAGTGGAAAATGGCTTTGTTCAAACCAGTGCGCTGGGCAATGGGTTAAATCTTAAATTCGGTCGCTACTTTTCAGGCTTGGGTTATCTCAACGAACAGCATGCTCATGCCTGGGATTTTGTCGATCAACCTTTGGTTTATCGTGCGCTATGGGATAACCAAATTGGTGAAGACGGTTTGCAACTCAAGTGGCTCGCACCGACCGATATGTTCGTCGAAGTTGGCGGTGAAGTGGGTCGAGGGCGTGGCTTTCCGGGAAC
>CANFCA010000133.1 GCA_947445045.1 Gallionellaceae bacterium | reverse complement strand
GTAAAACGCCCGATGCACTTCTACTGGGGCGCGCGCAAATTGGCAGATTTATACATGCTGGACAAAGCCAAACATTGGGAAAGCAGCGGCATTAAATTTACACCAGTACTTTCTGATGCTATCGCGGAAGATAATTGGCATGGTCGCACCGGCTTTGTGCATCAAGCCGTGCTGGATGACTACAGCGATTTGTCCGAGCAAGAAGTATATGCCTGCGGCGCACCGATAGTAGTAGAAGCGGCTCACCGTGATTTCACCACACAGCGCGGGTTGCCAAATGATGCGTTCTTCTCAGACGCGTTTACTTACGCACCGAAAAAATAAATCTAGTTGATTCTATGGCAGGGTGTGCAGCTTTCTACTTACCTACGCATTCTCGTTATTTTTCTCTTTCCCGCCACCCGACTTCTGCAATTCATTCAGCACTTCACGCGGGTTATTTTGGTCGAGCATAAACTTTGTGCTGGTCATCAGACGCATGGTGGAATCACCGATAGATTTGTCGCCAACGGTGTTGAGGTAGGCATCGCGTTTTTCATATTCGTGCAATTCATGTGCGGCGCGTGCGGCGATGATGGGATATAAAGCCGAGGTTTCGCCTTGTTCCATCGCGTGAGCGGCGGCCTTTTCGGCTGCGCCATAGCGACCTTCGAAATACGCGCCGATTACTTCATCTAATGATGCGCGCATTTTAGTTTTAGATCGTTGCTGGCGAAAGTCACGCACATCATTCGGCATCTGCATGATGGCAATCAGCATACGCACGAAAGCATAGAACACCACCAATGCCAACAAAAATAAAATGACCGTCAGTATGAATGACAATTCAACACGATAAGGCGGATACACCAGCAACACATACGCCGAGTTATGCGAAGCAGTCGCCAATGCAACTGCTGCCGCGAACAAAACCAGTATCCAGATTAGGTATTTCATCGTGTCACCTTCTTCGGTAAAACAGTGCTGGGTTTAGCCTCAATCTCACGCGTTGAACGATAACTGCGCACCGCTTGCAAACTTGGGCTGATGTCCGGCAAGTCAATGTTAATGCTGGCTTCAGCAAGATTCTTCAAACCAGCCACCATGCGCAAACCATCCGGCGAGCCCGTATCAAAATAACGCACCAGCCACTGCTGCATATCAGTGAATTCTTGCTTAAAGCTTTGCTCGTCGCGCGACATTAATGCGAGGTGTGCGGACATTAAATGCAGCTTGAGATTTTCGCGTAAGAAAAATTCCTGATTAGGCGGCAACAAAGGAATTTCAGACTTGTCGGTATTTTGAATGCGCACCATTTGCTTGGCTTCATACCAAATTTCACGTATCAATTTTTGCCAAGCCGATTCATTACTTGGCGGCTGTATGGTGGGCACGCTCGCTGAACGTTGTTGCTGATAAGACAACGGCAAACCATCCACCGCGAGTAGCAAATTATTAATTTGCAAATTGATGCCCGCCACATCCAGAGTGGGCAAGGCGCGCAGCTTATCCAAATCTTGATTGATCGCTTTGCGTAAGCCATTCAACGAGGGTTTATCGAGATGCTGCAAACGCGCATCAGCATTTTGCATGGCAATCAATGCGGCTTTTACATTGGCTGATAATTGCAATTGCTGCGCGGCGATTAACAATAATTGCTCAACGTCTGCCAGCGCAGTTTCGTCTCGGTTCGCCAACAAATCGTTATACAAAGTTTCCAATGCCACGCGCTGATCTTGCGTGTCGGCGAAGCGCGCTTCTAACAAAGCCAACTTGGCGGATTGCTCACGCATAGTATCCTGCTCTTGCTTCAACATGACTTGGCTGGCTTGATTGTTACCCGCCATTTCCGCCAGACGACGCGTCACTTCCTGCTGCATGTTGTTGAGTTGTTGATGCGCATCGAACCATTGCCAAACGAAAACCGCCAAGATAACTGCCAATGTCATCTGTGTGATGCTCATGTGTGCAATGCGATTAACGATGGCATTTTGATGCAGCACAGGTTGAACGGTGGCGGATGAGGCAGGAATGTCTTGCTCCCGAGGGGTTTCTTGCTGGTTCATGATTTTGCTTGATTCCACGCAATCAATCCCGCTAAAAATCCATCATCCCCACCCGCTGTCACCACCACTTCACGCCAGCCTAATTTTTGCGCAGCTTGCGCAATACGTTCGTGAGGCACGAACAACGGAAGGTCTGTAAGCCTCTCCCTGCTTGGCTTGTCGAGCATCACCCACAAATACGCCAAAGCTTCGCTACTGGTCACGGTGATGATATGCGGATCGGCGGTGAGCAAAGTCGCGGCATCATGCTGAGGTTTGGCGCGTTGATAACAAGCGGCATATTCAACGTAAGCGCCTCGCTCCTTCAAGGTATCGCCCAGCAATTCCCGCCCAGCTTCACCACGGAAAATCACCACGCGCCAACCTGCTACATTCTGTAATTCCGGCAATGCCAACAGCGCTTCACTATCAAACTTGTCTTGCGGTGCAATAATTTCTGCCACGCCTAAAGCGCGCAATGCTTTCGCGCTACCTTGCCCAACAGTGGCGATTTTCAACGCCACTGGCAATGAGCCAGCTGCTTGGATCGCTTCCATACCATAGCGGACCGCGTTGGGACTGATAAATACGGCTAAATTGAATTCAGCGAGATGTGAAACAAGTTGATGCAGCGGAAGCGGGTCTGCAATCGGACTGATTTCCAGCAGGGGAAACAAGATACTGTGACCGCCTTCCTGAACGATGCGCTGTGCTAACGACACTGCCTGATCGCGCGGGCGAGTGACTACAACGTTCAGTCCAGTCAGGGCGGACATTTTAAGATGAGGTATTTGCGTATTGAATTTACAATGCCAACTCAGCCAAAATCACATCCGCACCTTGCGCACGCAATTCATTGGCAATGATCGTTCCAAGTGCTTCTGGGTTGGAAATTTCACCAATAGATTCAGCACGCATCATACGTTGTCCATCTGGGCTTGCGACAAAACCACGCATGCGCAACTTGCCATTTGTCACTTCTGCAAAACCACCCAAAGGCACTTGGCAACTGCCCCCCAAGGCGCGGCTCATGGTGCGTTCCGCCATGACACAAGCTGCCGTATCGGCATCATGCAAGGGCTGCAACAAGGCAATAATATCCGCACGGTCCGTGCGACACTCGATACCCAATGCGCCTTGCCCAACCGCTGGCAGGCTGTCTTCGCTAGTGATGATGCCGCGTATGCGATCACCCAAACCCAAACGCTTCAACCCTGCTGCCGCCAAAATAATCGCTGCATATTGACCTTCATCCAACTTGCGCAAACGCGTTTGTACGTTGCCGCGCAATGGTTCGATTTTCAGATGCGGGAAACGTGCGCGCAACTGGCTTTCGCGACGCAAGCTAGACGTGCCAACCACGCTGCCTGCTGGCAATGCAGCCAAGCTATCAAATTTGTTTGAGATAAATGCGTCATGCGGGTCTTCACGTTTACCGATAGCGGCTAGAACAAAACCCTCTGGCAAATTCATCGGCACATCTTTCAACGAATGCACCGCCAAGTCGGCACTGCCATCTTCCAGTGCGGTTTCCAGCTCTTTAACAAACAATCCTTTGCCGCCGATTTTTGACAACGTGACTTCCAAAATTTGGTCGCCTTGAGTGGTCATTCCCAATATGCTGACTTCAGTTTGCGGATATAATGCACGCAACCTGTCGCGGATGTGTTGGGCTTGCCACATGGCGAGCGCACTTTCACGTGATGCAATGACGATACGCTTAGGTACAGTTGTAGATACTGGGCTCATCGGAATTTTCCTAAAATTTGTTAAATAAGTCGGCGCATTCTAACATAAGGTGCGCCGTGCTTTTGTGCCGAGAACGTGATGAATTTATTTTCTGCTCCAGCTGATATTTCCAGTAAAGACCTGCCACTACGGGACGATGTACGCCTGCTAGGTCGCATTCTGGGAGAAACGTTACGCGAACAAGAGGGCGAAGAATCCTATCAGCTAATTGAAAGTGTGCGCCGTGCGGCCGTGCAGTTTCGCAAAACTCAAGACGACCGTGACCGTGTTCAATTAGAAAAAACCTTGGATGCGCTGAACCCTAGTGAAACCTTGGCTGTGGTTCGCGCCTTTAGTTACTTCTCGCAGCTTTCCAATATCGCGGATGACTTGCATCAAAATCGTCGTCATCGTGCTCATCTTAAAACGGGCGACGTGCCTAAAGATGGCAGCTTGATGCTTGCATTAGAACGTATCGAAGATAAAAAAATTAGCAAAGTAACGCTGCAAGCCTTCCTCAATAGCGCAGTGATTTCGCCAGTATTAACGGCGCACCCCACCGAAGTGCAACGCAAAAGCATACTCGATTGCCAACTGATTATTTCGCGTTTGTTGTCGGATCGTGATCGCGTTGATATGACACCGGATGACCTTGCAGAAAATGAAGAATCCCTGCATCGCTTTGTATTGATTTTGTGGCAAACACGCATGTTGCGTACCGCCAAGCTCACCGTAAATGACGAAATCAAAAACGGTCTGGAGTTTTATCGCTACACCTTCCTGACCGAGATTCCCAAAATTTACGCGAATTTAGAAAAGCAGCTTGAAGGCCGTTTTGATAAAGACATCAAGATTCCCGCACTATTGCGCGTTGGTAGCTGGATAGGTGGGGACCGCGATGGCAACCCGTTTGTCACCCATGATGTGATGACTGACGCAGTGCAACAGCACTCATCTGTCGCGTTTGAACATTACCTGAGCGAAGTAAATATCCTAGGCAGACGACTCAGCCTGACCGACCGCTTG
>CANFCA010000132.1 GCA_947445045.1 Gallionellaceae bacterium | reverse complement strand
GCTCTTCCGATCTCCAATCGCTCACTGTCAGTAAAGATAACGCTGAACTGACACTGCAAGATGGTCGATGCTTAACTGCCAAACTTATCGTGGGTGCAGATGGTCGTGATTCCTGGATACGCCAGCAGGCAGGCATCTCCGGCACACCTATCGAATACGAACAGCATGGCGTAGTCGCCAATTTTTCTTGCGCAATCCCGCATCGTGGCATTGCCCATCAATGGTTTCAAGCCGACGGCATTCTCGCGTTGTTGCCGCTACCCGAAAATCAAGTATCTATGGTTTGGTCGGTCAGCCCGGAACGAGCCGCGCAACTCAAGGCTCTGCCGCACGAGGAGCTGTGCAAACAGGTCGCGCTGTCCGCAAAAAATACGCTAGGCGAGCTGCATCTTGTCACGCCACCCGCGAGCTTCCCATTGCGATTGCTCACCCTGCAACACATCACTGCGTCACGTGTTGCACTGATCGGGGATGCGGCGCACAACATGCACCCGCTGGCTGGGCAGGGCGTAAATACGGGCTTCCGCGATGCTCGCCAACTGGTGCAAATACTGCTGGAGCGAGGTGCTCAAACGGATTGCGGTGCGGAACAATTACTCCGTCGTTATGAACGAAAGCGCAAAGAAGATATCTATGCCATGCAAGCGATGACGTATGGTTTGAAAAATTTGTTTAATAATACGAATCCGCTACTGCGCACGTTGCGCAATTCGGGATTGGCGGTGACCAATCAAATCACGCCCCTGAAAAAATTACTGATGCAACACGCACTTCAATAAAGATTAGGCACTCCAATGAAAAAACTTTCCGTATTTAATATCTCAACATTCATCGCGATTTTTTTATGCGCATTTTTATCTTCCTCTCACGCGGGTGAAGCCGAGATACGCAAATCGCTGCAAGCCAAATTTCCCGGCATCGGTCCGCTTGAACACGTTGTTAGAACGCCTTATGCCGATCTATACGAAGTCATCATTGACAATGATTTGATGTACACCGACTCCAAAGGTCAATTCATTTTTGAGGGCAATATCATAGATGTAAAAACTCGCCGCGAACTCAGCAAAGAACGTCGCCGCCATTTATTCAAAATTGATTTCGATAAGCTACCGCTCAATCTCGCAATCAAAAAAGTGAAGGGCAATGGCAAGCGCAAGATGGCTATCTTTACCGATCCTAACTGTAGCTTCTGCAAACGCTTGGAAGGCGAAATCAACAAAGTGACCGATGTCACAATCTACTTATTTCTTTACCCCGTTTTTCCCGGCTCAGATGAAATTGTGCGCAACGTGCTGTGCGCAAAAGACCCTTACAAAACTTGGGAAGACTTAATGCTGAGCGACATCACACCGAAAAGATTGACCTGCAATACCAACACAGAACAAGTGCTGGCACTGGGCGGAAAATTGCGCATCAACGGCACGCCAAATATGATTTTTGCCAGTGGCATGCAAACCCCAGGGTTTGCCCAAGCGACGGATTTGGAAGTGTCTTTAAATGAATCTAAGATAGACTAAGGCGTTAGATTAGGTTCTGCGCCTTTGGGGAAGAGCACCCATAGCTCGCCTTTTTGCTTCATCTTACCCGCCTGTATTCCCGCTTGCTCGCCAAAGCCCCAGAAAAAATCCGCACGCACCGAGCCTCTAATTGCGCCGCCGACATCTTGCGCCATCATCAAGCGATTCAAGGGTTGCGCCGTGTCGGGAAAGGTCGTAGCAAGAAAAACGGGTGAGCCGAGGGGAATCGTTCGCGTATCCACTGCGATGCTATATTCTTCAGTCAATGGCACGCCCAGCGCACCCAACGGAGCAGATAAATCATTAGGTAATTCACGGAAAAATACATAACTGGCATTTTTTTCCAGCAACGCATTCAACTTATCGGGATTTTTCTCTGCCCACTTTTTGATGCCTTGCATCGAAGCTTCTTCTAATTTTAGCCCACCCATTTCCACCAACTTCTTTCCGATGGAGGTGTAAGGATGTCCATTCTGATCGGCGTAACCCACCTTCATCAAGCTACCGTCCGGTAACTCAATGCGCCCCGAACCTTGTATCTGCAAAAAGAATAATTCGACTGCGTTATCCACCCAAAATAATTCACGTCCCTGTAGCGCAGCCTTACTGTTATCAATGTCTGCACGATTGAAATAAGGCACTACTTTCTTGCCTTGCAACCGCCCACGCAAGCGCATGTTTTTCAGTTCCGGGTAAACCTCACTCAACTCTATGGTCAGTAAATCCTCTGGCACACCATACAACGGATAACAAAACTTATCTGTGCGTTCACGACTGCCGTATAGCTTGGGCTCGTAGTAACCGGTAATCAAACCTTGCGACGTGCCATCCGAATTAAAAACTTGGTAAGGCGTGAAGTTTTCCTCGAAGAAAGCGCGCAACGCGACATTATCAGGTTGCGCCAAGTCATTGGTTTTGGCGCAGACCACTTTCCAGTTGGCTTTGTTTTTTAATGCGCCGCAACCTTTGCCAAATGTCTGCCAAGTTTTTTGTAAATCAAGCGATGCCCAGTCGGGCAACATCTCCCATTTGCTCACAGCAAAAGGCAAAGCGGGGATAACCACTTCTGGTGTGGAAATCGGCGGGCTAACGGGTGGGGTAATTTCGACAGGCAGCTTTTTATGTGAGGCACATGCCGCCAACAATATCAACGGCAGCAGTGTTAAACGAGTGGGGTTCCGCAAAACAAGTTTCAAAAATTTGAAAGTAGCGTTAATGCAAAACACGCGGAACACTAAGGACGAATTGAGGAATCTCCGCGTCAAATTGTGACCCATCATCAGCCTGCATTTGGTAGCTGCCACGCATCGTGCCGACCTGCGTTGCCAGTACAGTCCCACTAGTATATTCAAAACTTTGGCTGGGATTAATCAACGGCTGTTCGCCCACTACACCTTGCCCGCGCACTTCCTGGGTGTTGTTATTGGCATCGGTGATAACCCAATGTCGGCTAATTAACTTGGCAGGCGCAACACCTAGGTTGGTGATGGTGATGGTGTAGGAAAACACAAAACGGTTATCCGCTTCGTTGGATTGGTCGGGCAGATAACTCACCTGAGTTTGTATATCGATACCGTGAGGATTATTTTTTTCCATGCGCGGCATTTGAACCGATTTTCCCTTATACCGCAAGGGCTTCACTAAAATTTATGCTAACCTTGCGCAGCTAATTTTCTATCGAGAATAAATTCATGAATGGTTATTTGAAAAAGATACTCAACGCGCGCGTTTATGACGTGGCGGTTGAAACAAATCTGGAAGTCGCACCCAATTTATCTGCACGCATTGGTAACACAGTCTGGCTAAAACGCGAAGATATGCAGCCGGTATTTTCCTTCAAGCTGCGCGGTGCGTACAACAAAATGGCGCAACTCACACCTGAGCAGTTGAAGAAAGGTGTGATTGCAGCATCAGCGGGAAATCACGCGCAAGGCGTGGCGCTGTCGGCGCAGAAGCTCGGCTGCAAAGCCACCATCGTGATGCCTTCTACTACGCCGCAAATCAAAATTGATGCGGTGAAAAATCGTGGCGCGAAAGTGGTGTTGTTTGGGGATTCTTATTCTGATGCTTACGCACATGCGTTGGAATTGGAGAAGGAAAATAAAATGACCTTCGTGCATCCTTACGACGACCCCGATGTCATCGCAGGGCAAGGCACGATAGGTATGGAAATTTTGCGTCAGCACACTCAACCCATCAATGCGATTTTTGTCGCCATCGGCGGTGGTGGGCTGATTTCAGGCGTAGCGGCTTACGTTAAAAGTTTGCGTCCCGACATCAAAATCATCGGCGTGCAGCCAGTTGATTCCGATGCCATGTATCGTTCGGTGAAGGCCAAGCGACGTATCACACTCGACCATGTCGGGCTGTTCGCCGACGGCGTGGCGGTCAAACAAGTCGGTGTTGAAACCTTCCGCTTATGCCGAAAATTGGTGGATGAAATCATTTTGGTCAGCACCGATGAAACTTGTGCTGCGCTCAAAGACGTGTTTGAAGATACCCGCTCCATCCTAGAGCCAGCGGGCGCATTGGCTATTGCCGGTGCGAAGTTATATGCCGCACGCGAAAACCTCAAAGGCGAAACGCTGGTGGCAATCGCCTGCGGCGCGAACATGAATTTTGATCGGCTGCGCTTTGTTGCTGAGCGAGCTGAGATCGGTGAAAAGCGCGAAGCAATCTTAGCGGTGACTATCCCAGAGACAGCGGGCAGTTTTCGTAAATTTTGTGCCTTGCTGGGTAAACGCAACATCACCGAATTCAACTACCGTTATGCTGACCCCAAAGCCGCGCAAGTGTTTGTGGGCATACAGGTGCGCGACCAATCCGAAACTTCTGACTTGGTAGGCAAGCTACAACAAAACAAATTGCCGACGCTAGATTTATCCGAAAATGAAATGGCGAAACTCCATGTCCGTCATTTAGTGGGTGGACATGCACCTGCGGCAAAAGATGAAATTATTTTTCGCTTCGAGTTTCCCGAGCGTCCCGGCGCGCTGATGAACTTCCTCAACAGCATGAACCACAATTGGAACATTTCGTTATTCCATTATCGCAACCATGGCGCGGATTACGGTCGTGTGCTGGTCGGCATGCAAGTGCCGCATCACGACAAAAAAGCCTTACGCGAATTCCTCGACACCCTAGGCTACCGCTATTGGGACGAGAGCGACAACCCTGCGTATCGCTTGTTCTTGGGCTAAACCGTCATGTCCGATTTGACGACCAGCAAATCGCTGTTACGCAAACGCATCATCGCTATGCGTGAACAGCTATC
>CANFCA010000131.1 GCA_947445045.1 Gallionellaceae bacterium | reverse complement strand
GCCTAATATGAATGGTCTGGAGTTGACGCAGCATTTACGATTGAAAGAAGCGACACGACATTTGCCCATCATCATGATTACCTCACGCTCGATGGATAAGCACCGCGATCAAGCGATGCAAGCAGGCGTGGATATTTATATGACCAAGCCTTACACCGATGTCGATTTGCTTAAACATGTGCAGCTAGCCATGCAGCTGAAATCACCAGAATCCATAGTCTGAACACAGTGTTCGTGATAAATTACGTCCTTATATCCGCTAGCAATATCAGCAAGGCATCAAAGGTTTCAAAATCATGAATAATTCCACAAAAATTGTTGTTTCTGGCGGCTTGCTTAGTGCGGTTCCATTGGTTATCCATGCGCTGTTTTTTGCGACTTCTGCAGTGGCGATTGCAGATGGTTTGGTATTGATTACTATCGTGGCTGGCTGGGCATTTTTGTTAAATCAGCACAGCGATAATCAAGCGGCCGAGGCATTTGCAAATGCGACAGCAAGCAATAGTCATAACGGTAGTTTCATAAAAGAAAGTAATGCCTTTCACATGCAATTAGGCAGCGAAATTGCTGACCAGCTTTCCTCAGCAAATACCGAGCTGGGTAACACACAAGTTATTTTGAGTGATGCCATTACCAAGTTAGTCAGTAATTTTATTGTGATCTCGGATGAGGTGCGTAACCTGTCTGGAAGCACTGATAAGTTTAGCAAGCAGGTGCATGAGTTAGTGAATAATGTGACAGGCTCGTTGAGGTTGGCCGAGCGGTTCTTGGATGGACTGGCATCCAATGATCCGGTTGTAGTACGCCAATCCGAAACTTATATTCACGCCATGATAGACAGCATCGCTGGCTTTAATGATCAAGTGGCGCAGAATGCCGTTGAATTAAATCTGATTAGCAGTAAGGTTGAACAGAATGTCTTGGTGGTGATTTCATCATTGCAGTTCCAAGATATGAGTTCGCAATTGATTGAGCATGCCAGGATGCGTATGCAGGCGTTGCAAGAAGTCGCCAATGAAATGAGCAAGCAAACGGATAATCCGAATAACAAAGAGTATATGGAACGTATCGCTGCTTACAATCTATTGCTTGATAAGCATGTGGTGTCGCTGGATAAACGGAAAGCGAATCCCGTTGCACAAAAAGATTCAAGCAGTGGTGATATCGAACTTTTTTAGACTGCAAATAGCAGGCTCAGTTGAAAGTGTTCGTTGGGTAAAACACTTTCAATCAGAAAAATTTACCCTTCAATTTTATAAACGAGCGAGAAAATGGCCAAAACAATTTTAGCTATTGATGATTCAACTTCCATTCGGCAGATGGTAGCCTTTACGCTTAAATCTGCGGGCTATGCAGTCATTGAGGCAGCAGATGGGCAGGAAGGTTTGGAGAAAGCCACGATACACGCCCATGACATAACGCTCATCCTGACGGATCAAAATATGCCGCGTATGGACGGGCTTGCCTTGACCAAAGCATTGCGAAGCATGCCGGAATTTACCACTACGCCAATATTAATGTTGACCACAGAGTCGAGCGATGAAATGAAATCCCAAGGTAAGGCTGCAGGCGCAACGGGTTGGCTGGTGAAGCCGTTCGACCCGCACAAATTATTGGAAGTGGTCAAGAAAGTGATTGGATAAACAACATAAAATTTTTAACCGTTCGTCCTGAGCGCAGCGAAGTCGAAGGATGCTTCCCTCTCCCTTCGACTCCGGCGATAAACCAGCCTACGCTCAGGACGAACGGAAATATACCAACCCTAGGGAAGCGCCAATGTCCATCGACATGAGCCAGTTTTATCAAGTGTTCTATGAGGAAGTCGCAGAGCATCTTGAAAGTATGGAAAGCCAACTGCTTGCGCTCGACCTCGTATCGCCAGATTTTGACCAGCTAAACAGCATTTTCCGTGCTGCGCATTCCATAAAAGGTAGTAGTAGTACCTTTGGTTTTAATGATATGACCGAAGTGACGCATGTGTTGGAAGCCCTGCTGGATCGCATCCGCAAGCAAGAGTTGCAAATCACAGCGGCGATGGTAGACGCTTTTTTAAAGGCGGGTGATGTACTGCGTGCATTGCTAAATGCGCATCAAAATAATGATGTAATTGATGAGGGTGCATCTTGCGAAATTCGTGAGCGGTTAGCCGGGCTGACTAAGTTGCCCCTTGCTGAATTTCATGCGGTCGCTTCGACTGTATCGGGATTATTGAGCGAGCCAGAAGTTCAAGTTGTAGAGAAAACCTACCAAATTCAGTTTGCCAATACCCCCACCGCCTTTCCCAGCAAAACGCATTTGAATAACTTGTTGGCAGAACTCGCCAAGCTCGGAAAAATCCATAACCAGATTGTCAGCTCGGTGAAAGTCGCGCTTACCATCGTCACCACCGCACCAGAATCCACATTGCGTGAAATTCTTGCGTATTTCTTGGAGTCGGCGCAGTTAAACATAAAGGTCTTGGAGGGGGATGCCGCCAGCGATGCTGAGTTAGCGTATGGTTTTTTTGTGCCACCGGAAGTAATCCAGTCGGGTCGGGAAAACGCACAGGGTTACGGTTTATTTGTTGAAGAGCAGACGCTTAAAGCAGATCAAGAGGCCGCGCAAGGATTTGGATTTTTTATTGAGCCTCAGGATATTCAAACGGCAGTTGAAGAGGCGCAAGGATATGGATTCTTCGGCGAAGTGGAGGTGCATCTACATCAACCTATCCCAGACATCAAGCCAACAGACATTGAAATACAACGTCGTGCTACGGATAAGCCTTTTGTTGAAGCCTCTGCCGATGCATCGATACGCGTGAGCGTGGCGAAAATCGACAAGTTGGTTAACTTGGTCGGCGAGCTGGTGATTACGCAAGCCATGATGGCAGAGACAATTTCAAAGCTTGAACCCGTGCAATATGAACGGCTGGTTAACGGACTTGCGCAATTTGAACGCAATACTCGCGATCTCCAAGAGTCCATCATGTCGGTTCGAATGATTCCGATCAATATAGTGTTTAGTCGCTTCCCGCGTTTGATACGTGATTTCGCTGCCAAGTTTGATAAGCAAGTGCAACTTAAAACCATCGGTGAAAGTACAGAGCTAGACAAAGGTTTGATTGAAAAAATCAGCGATCCGTTGACGCATCTGGTGCGCAATAGTTTGGATCACGGCATTGAGTTTCCCGATGATCGTATCGCTAAAGGTAAGCACCCGCAGGGCACCATTACACTGCGTGCCGCACATCAAGGTGGCAGTATTTTGATTGTTGTTGCGGATGATGGCGCGGGTTTAAGTCGCGAACGAATTTTATTTAAAGCAAAGGAAAAAGGGTTGCCCGTTAGCAACGAGATGAGTGATGCCGAAGTATGGCAAATCATTTTCGCGCCGGGTTTTTCCACTGCGACAATGGTCACTGATGTGTCGGGTCGTGGCGTGGGTATGGATGTGGTGAAGCGCAATATCGAAAGCATAGGCGGTCGCGTGGATGTTCAATCTGCGCAAGGGCAAGGCACGACGATCACGATACGGCTACCCCTCACGTTGGCAATTTTGGATGGACTGTCGGTTGCAGTGGGCGAGCAAGTTTACATCGTGCCGCTTAGTTTTATCAGTGAATCCTTGCAGCCTAAGCCCAACGAGATTAAAGAAATTAGTGGTCAAGGTTTGGTGGTTCATGTTCGTGGTGAATATGTGCCGGTGATTGCGTTGCATCAAATTTTCAATATCAAAACAAGCGTTACGAATCCAGCCGAAGGCATTTTGATTTTGCTGGAAGCAGAGGGCAAGACAATTGCTTTGTTTGTTGATGAGTTGATGGGCCAACATCAAGTGGTGATAAAGAGCTTGGAAACGAATTACCGTAAAATTTCAGGCGTATCCGGCGCAACGATAATGGGTGATGGACGGGTGGCGATGATCTTGGATGCGGGTGAATTGGTTAATCTTTCACAACGCCAAGTAGCCCGAGTAAATTAGAGGAATATTCATGTTCAAGAATTTAGATGTTGTTGGTCAAATCACATTAGGTTTTGTGTTTGTTGGCTTGATATTTTTAGGTGCATTGTTGAAAGTGGGGTCGTCGTTTTCCGATGTCGAAAAAAGTATTCGGCAGATTGATGAGAAAAATTTGCCGTATGTTTTAACGGTAGATGGTATGGATCTAAATCGTTCTGATGTGCAGCAATTTTTGACCGATGTAAGTGCCACGCATGACCCCGCAGCTTATCAAGAGGCCGCTGAAGCGGCCAAGAATTTTCAGGTTGGGATAGATAAATTTAAGCAACTTTATCACAGTGAAAACAAAATTGAAAAGCTCAGGCAGGTCGAAGAAATTGAAACAAGTTTTAATCGTTTTTACGCGAGTGGCAAGACGATGGCGGAAGCTTATATTTCGCAGGGCATAGACGCGGGAAATGTGTTGATGAAAGGCAATAGCACTATTGCAGGCTTTGATAAAGACAGTGAAACGCTGTTAAAAGAGTTGGTGAAATTTCGCGAAGAGCAAATATCTGAAGCGAGTCAAGCAACTGCCAACATTTCAAACCAATCAAGTTCTGCTCTGTGGGCAATCATCATTGGTGGTGTGCTGGCATTTTTTGTGGTGGGTGCCATCGCATTTTTCATCATCCGTACAGTCAAGCATCAACTTGGAGGCGAACTGAAATATGCAGGTCAAGTGATGGCGAGAATTACCGAAGGAGATTTATCAGTCCCTGTGCGTGTCCAGGCGAATGACGCTAACAGTATGTTATTCAAAATGAACCAAATGTCAGACAGTATTGCCACGATTGTCAGTGAAGTACGCTC
>CANFCA010000130.1 GCA_947445045.1 Gallionellaceae bacterium | reverse complement strand
CCCATTCGCAGGATTGTTCCAGTACACCGCGCGGCACGTTGATTGAATCCGGTATGTGCAACAACGCAAATTCCACAGGTTCACGCACATCCAGCAACAATGGCTTATTGCCCGCAGCAAGGGCTCGGCTTAAATCCCACGGCATGATCTCTTTGACTCGCGTGAGCGCCTCGGCAACCAGATCGTCGTAGCTACTCATGTCCGTTCAAACACTGCGATGGATTCCACATGCGAAGTATGCGAAAACATGTTCATCACACCCGCTGACTTCAGCACATAGCCACGTTGCACCAATTCAGCGGCATCGCGCGCTAGGGTGGCAGGGTTGCAACTCACATAGACGATGCGCTTAGGTGCGTTGTCGCCACCTAGCGATTTCACCAACTCGAACGCGCCATCACGCGGCGGGTCGATGAGCAGTTTGTCAAAGTGTCCGAGCTTGGCAAAACCTTCCTCGGTCATCTCAAACAAATTCATCGCCATGAATTCGGTATTGCCCTGCAAGCCATTACTGGCGGCGTTTTGTTGGGCGCGTTTCACCAGCGCGTCGCTGCCTTCTATGCCCAACACTTGCGCACCACTGCGTGCGATGGGCAGTGTGAAATTACCCAAGCCGCAAAATAAATCGGCGATGCGCTCGTTCGGTTGCGGATCGAGCAAGCGTAACGCGCGGCTAATCATCACGCGGTTTAACGCGCTGTTCACCTGTGTGAATTCACTCGGTGCGAACGGCATGGTGATGTTAAATTCCGGCAAGCTGTAGGACAACTCGGGTGCATCCAACGGATGAAACGGCACGATAGTTTCCGGCCCTTTGCTTTGCAACCAAAATTGAATGTGGTGCTCATCGGCAAATGCGCGTAACGCGTCTTCATCGTCACGGCTAGGTGTTTCCATCACACGCAGCACCAATGCATCAACCTGCTCGCCCACCGCCACTTCGATTTGCGGCAACTTGTCGCGTATCGACAAGCCGCTGATTAAATCAGCAAGCAAGGGCAACAGCTTGGCAATCTTGGGCGCGAGGATCTCACAGCTCTGCATGTCCGCCACATAACTACTTCGCTTCTCATGAAAACCCACCAACATCTTGCTCTTTTTAATGACGTACTTTACCGAGATACGTGCACGTTCACGGTAACCCCAAGCCTCGCCGTAGATGGCGGGCAATATGGTTTCCGGTTTGACCTTACCGATGTGGCGCAAGCCATCTTCGAGGATGCGCTGTTTCACTGCGACTTGCGCGCGTGCGTCCAGATGCTGCATGGAACAACCTCCACACACACCGAAGTTTTTGCACTTGGGCTGCACACGCATCGAAGAAGTCCTGAAAATTTTCACCACTTGCGCCTGCTCGAACGCGGGTTTTTTGCGATAGGAAGAGTAGCTGACAACCTCGCCTGTCAGTGCGCCTTCGATGAAAATCACCTTGCCATCAAAGTGCGCAACACCCCGCCCTTCTTGGTCTAGCGATTCGATTGTTACTTTATTTTCTATGGACATTCCTTACAAACCTACCTTCTCAATCAAAACAAATACGCGTCCCAATGCAGTCCGCGCCAATAAATATCCCAGCACGACACCCGTGCCATTTGCCAGCATGTCGGCATATTCAAAAAAACGATAACCGCTCCAACCCTGCAAAAACTCAATCACCACACCCATTGCAATCAGCGCGACCATCACCACAACTCTTTGCCTAAACGATAAATATATCTGGCAGAACCACAGCGACAGAGAAGCATACGCAACGCCATGTTCCAGCTTATCCGCATTGGGGAACGACATCGGCTCAGGGGGATGTGGCATTAACGAAAGGTAAACAATCAAGCTTACCAATAGCCAGCCTCCGGTCAGCCAAGCACTACGATATTTCAACATTCAGCAACCTCTGCCGTCATTCCCGCGAAAGCGGGAATCCAGCTAAAAAACAAAGCCTGCACAGCAGACAAAACTTTTTTTGTCCCGCGTTGCGGGATGCCATTTAATTAACTGGATTCCCGCTTTCGCGGGATAACCAGCGACTTGCTCGCTTGCGAGCTTAGTCGATTGGCTAGTAGTACTATCAACGACGGAAGTTGAACATGCTGCGTACAGCATCAACTTTTTGTCTCACCCCAAGCCGCCAAAAACTCTTGCCAATGCGGCTGATCGAGTTTCGCCAATTCGCTGCGCACGAAATCACATTCTTTTTTGAACCCGTCTCGACTCAACACGCCGCGCATCATCTGGAAGCGCGCGAACACCAGATAGGTATTCACCACATCGGTCTCGCAATAATTGCGAATCTCCGCCAGCTTGCCTTGTTGATACGCCTCCCACACTTTGCTGCCATCCATACCCAGCTTGCCGGGGAAGCCGATCAGCTTAGCGAGGTCATCCAACGGCGCATTGGCACGTCCACCGTACATTGCCAGCAAGTCCATCAAATCCAGATGACGCATGTGATAACGGCTGATGTAGTTGTTCCACTTAAACTCTTTATCGTCCTCGCCCATGTCCCAATAACGCGGACACTGCACACCGTTAATCAGCCCGCGATAATGCAACACGGGCAAATCAAACCCACTGCCATTCCACGACACAATCTGCGGTGTGTATTTATCGATGCCATCAAAAAAACGTTGGATGATGCCGCCTTCATCTTCATCCATACCACCGAGTGACCAAACCTTGAAATTCTTGCCCTCGCGCAACACGCACGAGATCGCCACTACCCGTTGCAAATGATGTTGAATAAAGTCACTGCCCGTCTTTTGGCGACGCTGTTGAAATGCCATCTCTGCCACTTCCTCATCGTTCACCTGCGCATCCAGCTCATACAAAGTACGCAGCCCGGCAATATCGGGAATGGTTTCAATATCAAAAACAAGAGTGGGTTTCATCGCAAGAACACCGTAAACAAGCCAGCGCGGATATTACCAAACCCTTGCGAAAATGCCGCGTGAATTTGGAGTGCGGCGACTCGTCGTCGCGTCTATATGGCGCAGACGAGTCAGCGCACTCCATATAAAAAAGCCATGCTAGAACAAACTCCCCTGCCCGCTCAAATTCGGCTTGATGAACTTTGTTGTATCAAACGAGATGCGTTCACGATTCATCCCTAACCGCTCACACGTGAGTTTGAAGCGTTTCGCTAACAGCTCGGCGAACAGTCCCTGTCCGCTAAAACGCGAACCAAAATTTGCATCGTTCTCTTTGCCACCGCGCATCTCGCGCATTCGGCTCATCACATGTTCCGCCTTGAGCGGGTAATGCGTCACCAGCCAATCCTTGAACAAATCCTTCACCTCGTAAGGCAGGCGCAGCAAGGTGCTGCCAGCACTGCGCGCGCCGTGTTCCTGTGCGGCTTGCAGCACGTTCTCCAATTCTGAATCGGTGAGGAACGGGATCACGGGTGCGACCATCACGCCGCACGGCACACCCGCCTCGTTCAAGCTACGCACCGCTTGCAATCTGCGGCGCGGTGAGGCGGCACGCGGCTCCATCTTGCGCGCCAGCTCGGCATCCAAGGTGGTGATCGAGACAAACACTTTCACCAGATTATCGCGCGCCAATTGCGCGAGCAAATCAATGTCACGCTCAACCAACGCCGACTTGGTGATGATGGAAACCGGATGCTTGCATGACATGAGCACTTGCAGAATCTGCCGCGTAATCTGCCATTCGCGCTCAATGGGTTGGTAAGGATCGGTGTTCGCACCCAGCGCGATGGGCGAACATTGATAGCCAGGCTTCGCCAACTCCGCACGCAACAACTTCGCCGCATCCGGCTTGGCAAACAGCTTGGTCTCGAAATCCAACCCCGGCGAAAGATTCATATAACTGTGCGAAGGCCGCGCATAGCAATAGATGCAGCCATGCTCACAACCGCGATAGGCATTCAGCGAATATTCGAATGGCAAATCGGGGGAGTCGTGTCGTTGAATCACACTCTTCGCATGCTCCACCGTCACAGTGGTTTTGAATGGTGGCAATTCTTCATCCGCCGTATCCCAGCCATCATCAACACGCTCGCGCGCCACGTTCTCAAAGCGTCCCTCGATCTGCAACGTTGCGCCACGGCCTTTGCTTACTTCATGCTTCACGGCGAGTATCCAAAAAAAGTTGCACTCATTTTAGGGAGTGTTTAGAGTGAACGCCATGTAATTCAATTGAGGTGTTGGAAAATGCAAACACAACTCGAAACACTTGAAGCCGAAGCACTCAAGCTCACACCCAGCGAGCGGGCTATGCTCGCCGAGCATTTAATCGCCAGCTTAGATGAAGACAGCAACATCGAAGAAGCTTGGGCGGCTGAAACAACTCGTCGCATTGCTGAGATTGAAAATGGAGCAGTCCAGTTAATCCCCGCAGCAACAGCTATCGCCAACGCCCGCAACACACTCAAGCGAAAGCTTACGTTCATCCCTCAGTGGTTGATGAACTCAACGAAGCTGCAAAATTCTATGCAGACCGTGCCGATCAAGCACTCGGATTAGCCTTCATCGCCGAATTTGAACGCGCCTTAAACCTGTTATCAGCTAGCCCAGAACTTGGCGCAAATTGGCGCGGCACTGCCAGACGATTTTCATTGCGCCGCTTCCCTTACAACCTCGTTTATCAGCTCAAGCCCGATGAAATAAGAATCATTGCCTTGGCACATCAGCGCAGATATCCAAGCTATTGGAAGAGCCGAAGCTGAACCTCAAATGGATGCTAGCAACATGAGCTGGGTACATAAACTCTTCAGCGAAAAAACACGCGAGACCTTCTCGATGCGTTGGTTCGCCCTCACCAAAATACCGTTGTT
>CANFCA010000129.1 GCA_947445045.1 Gallionellaceae bacterium | reverse complement strand
GGCGATACCCGTCAGCGCCGAAACGATTGCACTGGCAACTATGCTGGCACTGGCAAAGGACACGGGCGTGAAGCTGCATATATGTCGCGTTTCCAGTGCAGCAGGGGTGGACATGATACGGTTCGCCAAGCAACAAGGCCTCGCGGTGACCTGCGATGTTGCAATGAATCACGTGCATCTTTCGGAAATGGACATCGGGTTTTTCGATGCGAATTGTCATCTCATTCCGCCGCTACGCAGTATGCGTGACCGCACTGCACTGCGTGCAGGGTTGCGCGACGGGACGATAGACGCGATCTGTTCCGACCACACGCCGGTGGATGAAGACGCAAAATTATTCCCCTTTGCCGAAGCCGAAGCGGGCGCAACAGGCTTGGAATTGTTGCTACCGTTAGTGTTGAAATGGGCGGAGCAAGAACGTGTGCCACTGGTTGATGCACTCGCTCGTGTTACCTTCAGTCCTGCGCGATTGCTGGGACAAAAGATGGGGCATCTGTCGGTCGGCGCGCACGCTGACCTGTGTGTGTTTGACCCCAACGCAATGTGGAAAGTCGAACCTGCTGCGCTGAACAGCCAAGGTAAAAATACCCCATTCAATGGCTACGAAATGCAAGGTCGAGTGCGCTATACCTTGCTCGATGGGCAAGTTGTTTTTCAACAATAAATCACCCGTCATTCCCGCGCAGGCGGGAATCCAGCAAAATAAATGCTCTGCGAAGCAGACAAAACTATACTGCCCCGCTATGTGGGAATGACGGCACAAAGGAATAATTAGCATGAACCCACTTTTAGATTTCTCTAATCTGCCACGCTTTGACGATATTAAACCAGAGCACATTGCGCCGGCGATTGATGAGCTGCTCACAAAGAATCACGCGCTGATTGAAAAATTATTGGCCGATCCTACCCCGCCAACTTGGCAGAATTTTGTCGTGCCGATGGAAACTTCGAATGAGCGCATTTCGCGTGCGTGGGGGCCTGTTGGACATTTAAATGCGGTGGTCAATTCACCGGAACTGCGTGAAGCGTATAACGCCACCTTGCCTAAAGTGACGGCGCATTACGCCGAGTTGGGACAAAATCTCGCGCTGTTTCAAAAATTTAAAGCCTTGCGTAACTCGGATGAATTCGAGACGTTAAGCTCGGCACGTAAGAAAATCATCGAGAACGAATTGCGGGATTTTCGTCTTGGCGGTGCGGAATTGTCAGACGATAAAAAGAAGCGTTATTTGGAGATACAGGAAAGGCAGGCAGAATTATCTGCGCGTTTTTCCGACAATATCTTAGACGCAACGAACGACTACACGTTGCTGATTGCCGACAAAAATGAACTGAGCGGGCTGCCAGATGATGCGCTACAAACGGCACAAGAAGCCGCTACTGCCGCCGGGAAAACAGGCTGGCTGTTTACCTTGAAAGCCCCGTCTTATGGGCCTGTCATGCAGTTCGCCGATAACCGTATGCTGCGCGAAGCGATGTATCGCGCCTATTGCACACGCGCTTCGGAGTTCGGTAAAGCTGAACAAGACAATTCACCGTTGATGAACGAAATCGTTGCGCTGCGTGGTGAAGAAGCGCGCTTATTGGGCTTTGCTAACTTTGGTGAATTGTCACTCGTCGCCAAAATGGCTGACACCCCTGAGCAGGTGGTGAAATTCATGCGGGAGCTGGCGCAGCGTGCGCGACCTTTCGCGGAAAAAGATTTACAGCAGTTGCGCGAATTCGCCAAAACTACGCTCAATCTCAATGAATTAAATTCATGGGATATCAGCTATGCCAGCGAAAAATTGCGCGAGCAGCGTTACGCTTTTTCCGAACAGGAAGTGAAACAATACTTCCCTGAGCACGCGGTGTTGAATGGCATGTTCAAATTGGTAGGTACGCTGTATGGCTTGCAAATAAAGGAATCTAGCGCCACCGTCTGGCATGAGGATGTGCGCTTTTATGATATCCGTACACCGCAGAATCGTTTGGTCGGACAGTTTTATCTTGATCTGTATGCGCGCAATAACAAGCGCGGCGGAGCATGGATGGACGTGGTTCGGGATCGCCGTCGCTTGGCTGCGGGCATCCAAACGCCCGTGGCGTACCTCAACTGTAATTTCTCTGCGCCCGTGGGCGACAAGCCGGCACTATTCACCCACGATGAAGTCATCACCTTGTTCCACGAATTTGGTCACGGTTTGCATCACTTGCTTACCGAAGTCGATGACCTGGGCGTGTCCGGCCTGAACGGTGTGGAGTGGGATGCAGTGGAATTACCCAGCCAGTTCATGGAAAACTTTTGCTGGGAATGGTCGGTAGTGCAGGATATGACGCGCCATGTGGACACCGGTGAAAAACTCCCGCGTATCTTGTTCGACAAAATGATTGCCGCAAAAAATTTCCAGAGTGGTCTGGCTATGTTGCGTCAAATCGAATTTTCTTTGTTCGACATGGTGATGCACAGTTATTTTGAAGCTGGTAGTGGCAAGTCGATATTGCAATTGCTAGATGAAGTGCGTGCCGAAGTCGCGTTACTGATTCCGCCAGCTTTCAATCGTTTTGCGAATAGCTTCTCGCATATTTTTTCCGGTGGTTATGCTGCGGGCTACTATAGTTACAAGTGGGCAGAAGTATTATCCGCCGATGCCTACAGCCTGTTTGAAGAAAACGGCGTACTCAACGCTGATGTCGGCGCGCGCTTCCGCGCCGAGATTTTGGCGATGGGTGGTTCACGTGATTTTATGGAATCGTTTGCCGCATTTAGGGGGCGTGAGCCGAGTATTGATGCGCTGCTTAGACATAACGGTTTAAGCGAAAGCGCAGCATGAAACAAAATAATTCTTCAAACACAGCACTCGTCATACCCGCGAAAGCGGGAATCCAGCCAAAAATACAGGCTCTGGCGCAGCCGACAAAAAATACAGATGTCCCGTTGCGCGGGGTCTTTTCAATCAACTGGATTCCCGCTTTCGCGGGAATGACGGAGCTAACGGGCAGTCAGATATGAAAATCGCCACTTGGAATGTGAACTCTCTCAAAGTGCGATTGCCGCATGTGTTGAGCTGGCTCAAAGATAATCCTATCGACGTGTTGTGCCTGCAAGAAACCAAGCAACAAGATGCCGATTTTCCGCACGCCGAGTTATTAGCAGCGGGATATCACAGCGCATTCATTGGGCAAAAAACTTACAACGGCGTGGCGATAATAAGTCGTGAGCCATTGGCGGAGGTGCAGTTCGGAATCTCCAATTATGAGGATGAACAAAAGCGCGTCATCGCTGCTACCATCAATGGCATTCGCGTGATTTGTGTGTATGTGCCTAACGGTCAAGAGGTCGATTCGGACAAGTATTACTACAAGTTGGGTTGGCTCATTGCTTTGCGTAACTATCTCAAAGAAGCGTTGCAGCAGTACCCTAAACTCGTGGTGTTAGGCGATTACAACATCGCGCCGGAAGACCGTGACGTGCATGACCCCGTGGTGTGGCAGGGCAACATCTTGGTCAGCGAAGCAGAGCGCATTCATTTCCGTTACCTCACCGATCTGGGGCTGCATGACAGCTTCCGTTTGTTTGAACAGGCGGAAAAATCCTTCACCTGGTGGGACTATCGCATGTTGGCGTTCCGCCGCAATCACGGTGTGCGCATCGACCATATCTTGATTAGCACGCCACTCGTGGCGGAATGTAAAAGCTGCGTGATCGATAAAGTGCCGCGTAAGTGGGAGCGGCCTTCGGATCACACGCCTGTAGTAGTGGAGCTATAACGGGTAGCGACGGGAAATGCCCGTTAACATTTTCAACCGAAACGCGCTAGAATCACCGCATGAAATTTGAATGGGACATTGCAAAAGCGATAAGCAATCTTCAAAAGCACGGCGTTTCCTTTGAGTCAGCAGCGCGTGCCTTTGAAGATGAATTGTCGGCAACCTTTCCCGATCCCGACTCCTCGCAAGGCGAAGCTCGGCTAATCACATACGGGCTTGGGATGGATGGAAAATTGTTAGTGGTTTGCCATACAGAACAGGGCGATACCATCCGAATTATTAGTGCTAGAACGGCAACCAATAAAGAGAGAAAACGCTATGAAACCTAAATCACCAAATGAATCGCCAAGCGATTTGCGCCCTGAATACGAGTTTGATTTTTCCAAAGCAACGCGTGGACGTTATGCTAAACGTCTTAAGACAGAAGGCTCTAACCTAGTGCTAGTCGATCCTGAGCTGGCCAAATCTTTCCCCGATTCAGCCTCAGTCAATGCTGCTTTGCGCTCAGTCATTAAGTTTGCACAAATCTCTGCGGGTTTAACAAAGCACTCAAGCGGACGCGCCACAAAGCGGCGCACGGCTTAACTATTTTGGCTATCGAATGAAGGTGTTCCGCCGCAATCACGGCGTGCGCATCAATCATATTCTAATTTGCACGCTACTCGTGGCGGAATGTAAAAGCTGCGTGATTGACAAAGTGCCGCGCAAGTGGGAGAGGCCTTCGGATCATACGCCTGTGGAGTTGTAGTTGTTCGTTACTCGGCGGCGCGCAGAGGATGAGATTTGGCTGATAGTTGGTTTTGAGGTACTTTTATATTCCTAAATCCACTGCATTATTACTCCAAGCAATCCATAGAGAAAGATAAACACTGACATAAAACAAAGTGCAGAAAGATAGGTGTCATCATCCTTGAATCGCCATAAAGCAATTAGTGTGGTGAGTCCGATAGTAGCGATGAACCAAAATAAATAAAAGTAAGACAGGGCGATAATCAGTCCTAGAGCAGGAAAAAATGTGGCAAAAAAGCAGCTTTGAGAGCAAATTTGC
>CANFCA010000128.1 GCA_947445045.1 Gallionellaceae bacterium | reverse complement strand
TAGCGTCCATGTGAGCGATAGATATAGTTAGTCAGCTCAGCCGATTCTCTATTCATACGCCGTGCGATACCGTGAACATTACGCGTCACGCCTCGCATCACGCGATACACTATCATCGGATGGGAGTTCACCAAGGTCTCAAATTTTGCTCTGGGCAAACTTAACACTTTAGTCTTACCCACTGCGGAAACAGTAGCACTAATGTCCGATGCCGCACCGCCTACAAAGGTAATAATGCCAGCCAAATCTCCCGGCTTCAGAACGTGAATAATGGTTTCTTCGATGCCACTTTTGATTTTCACTTCAAGATCGCCATGCGCCAAGATATACAAATTATCTGGCTGATCATCACCCGGCTGAACAATCGCCTCACCATCCTTGTATTCTTGAACATCAAACAATCCCGCCAAAATATCTACTTCCGCATCGCTCAGCTCCTCGGTAATCGTTGAGGTGCGCAGCGTATCAATCACTAGTGACATTTCATTCTCCTCTCAATTTAAGGAAACTTAACCCAGTTGACCATGACATTGCTTATATTTCCGACCTGATCCACATGGGCAAGGATCATTTCGTCCGACTTTCATTCCATTATTCCACTGCTGAGGCACTTTCTTTTTCGCAGGTTGCGCCAAGGCCTCATCATAATCAGAGTGATGATATTGCGCATTCTCAAGTCCAGTGGCTTCTGCTTCCAACGCCACATCTTCTTCAGTACGCACTTGCACCATCATCAGTATTTGTGTGACTTCCAGCTTGATTGCATCAAGCATGGATGAAAATAATTCAAACGCTTCGCGCTTGTATTCTTGCTTAGGATTTTTTTGTGCATACCCGCGCAAATGAATCCCTTGGCGCAAATGATCCAGCGCAGCAAGGTGTTCACGCCAATGCACATCCAAGCTGTGCAACATGATGCCACTCTCATAGCGATGCATCGCTTCTGCACCCACCATATCAACCTTGGCCTGATATTGCTGTTGTGCATGTTCGACGATGCGTAGTCGCAAGCCCTCTTGGTTTAATTGTTTTTCTTGATCCAACCACTGCACCAAAGGCAATTCCAAACGAAATTCTGCCGCCAACGCTTTTTCCAAGCCCGGCACATCCCATTGCTCTTCCATTGCTTCACGCGGAATGTATTGGTCGATCGCACCTTCCATCACGCCTTCACGCATCGCTTGGATAGTCTCAGTAATGTCGGCACTCTCTAACAACTCACTGCGCTGCTGGTAAATAACTTTACGCTGGTCATTGGCGACATCGTCAAATTCCAGAATTTGCTTACGCATATCAAAGTTGCGCGCCTCCACTTTGCGTTGCGCATTTTCAATCGCACGCGTCACCCAACTATGTTCAATCGCCTCGCCCTCGGGCATTTGAAATTTATTCATTATTGCGGTGATGCGATCTGACGCAAAAATACGCAACAACGGATCTTCCAACGACAAATAGAAGCGACTTGAACCCGCATCGCCTTGTCGACCTGAACGACCACGTAACTGATTATCCACACGACGTGACTCATGGCGCTCCGTGCCGATGATATGCAAGCCACCGCTCGCAATCACTTGCTCATGCAAGCCTTTCCATTCAGATTTCAACTGCGCAATGCGTTGCGCTTTGGTCGCGTCATCCAAGCTTTCATCGGCATGAATAAATTCCATCTGCTTTTCAACGCTACCGCCCAACACAATATCTGTACCGCGTCCCGCCATGTTGGTCGCAATCGTCACCATCTTGGGCTGCCCTGCTTGCGCAATGATTTGCGCTTCACGTTCATGCTGCTTGGCGTTCAATACCTGATGTGGCACTTTGTCACGTTCCAAATACTGAGCCAATAACTCTGAATTTTCGATGGACGTTGTACCCACCAAAACGGGCTGTCCACGCGCATAACAATCCTTAATGTCAGCCACCACTGCACGATATTTTTCTTTCGTGGTCAGGTAAACTTTATCCATCTGATCGTTACGAACCGTTGGACGATGAGGCGGAACGATCACTGTTTCCAGATTGTAAATCTGCTGGAACTCATACGCCTCAGTGTCTGCCGTACCTGTCATGCCGCCGAGTTTTTGGTAGAGACGGAAATAATTTTGGAACGTGATCGCTGCCAGCGTTTGATTTTCCTTTTGTATCTCCATACCTTCTTTGGCTTCCACGGCTTGATGCAAACCATCCGACCAACGTCGTCCCGACATCAAGCGACCCGTGAACTCATCAACAATCACCACTTCGCCGTTTTGCACCACGTAATGTTGATCGAGATGAAACAAGTTGTGCGCTCGCAACGCAGCGTACACATGGTGAATCAACGTGATGTTAGACGGATCATACAAACTGCCGCCGACCGGCAACAATCCTGCTTCGGTGAGCATATTTTCGGCGTGTTCGTGGCCCGACTCAGTGAGCAAAATCTGATTATTTTTTTCATCCACACTGAAATCGCCAGGGCCGTCTTCATCGTCATCTTTCACTTTTGCTTTTTGACGAACTAACTGCGGCACAAGCTTGTTGATCTGCACATACAAATCAATGTTGTCTTCTGCCTGACCCGAAATAATCAGCGGTGTGCGCGCTTCATCTATCAGAATCGAATCAACTTCATCGACAATGGCAAAATTCAATGCTCGCTGAAAACGCTCTTCAACTTGACCCGCCATGTTGTCGCGCAAGTAATCAAAGCCGAATTCATTGTTCGTGCCGTAGGTAATATCGGCTGCATAAGCGGTTTTTTTATCGCTCGATGCCATCTGCGACAAAATCACGCCGACCGACAATCCTAAAAAGCGATACAGCTTGCCCATCCACTCAGCATCACGGCTCGCGAGGTAATCGTTCACCGTCACCACGTGTACACCCTTGCCGGAAATCGCATTCAAATAAGCTGGCAACGTTGCCATCAACGTTTTACCTTCACCGGTGCGCATCTCGGCAATCTTGCCGTAATGCAACACCATGCCGCCTATCAACTGCTCATCATAATGGCGCATCCCCAAAGCACGTGAGCTTGCCTCACGCGCTACGGCAAATGCTTCGGGCAACAAGGCATCCAGCGTTTCGCCTCTTATAAAACGCTGCTTAAATTCTTCAGTCTTTTCACGCAGCCCGTCATCACTTAACTTTGCGATGTCAGCTTCAAAATTATTAACGGTTTGAACTGTGGCGCGATATTGCTTGAGCAAGCGATCATTACGGCTACCGAAGATACTTTTTAACACTTTGGAAATCATATTTTTATTTTCTCAACCACAAATTAAAAGGTGAGGCATGAGTACCTCACCCTCGACTATCATCAACTTTGGCATTTTACCATATACGAAGTGATAAAATGCCCTCTCTTAACCTTAGCCAAGCAACCCAAACCTCGTGGCACAACCTATCAAATCGCTACTCAGCAACAACCAAGAATTGCGCGCTATACTCAACAAAGCGCAAACCTTAACCGACTTACATTGCCAATTTATTGCGGTCGCACCCAGCTATTTCGCGCCTTCCACGCAAATACTCGCATTGCAATTGGGTACGTTGAGCATCGCGGTCGCCAACTCGACACTTGCCGCCAAGCTACGCCAGATCGCCCCAGAGTTAGTGATTGCCTTACAGAATAAAGGCTGCGCAGTGAGCTCCATCCGCGTCAAAGTGCAAGTCTCGTTCGACAAACCACAACCCCAATTTGCGCCGAACAAATTGAGTAGAACGGCTCAGAATAGGCTTAATGAACTCAGCTTGAATTTAAGCGATTCACCGTTGAAGGTTGCGCTTAAAAAACTAGCAAGTGACTAACCGCAAGTAAGTACGCAAACTTCTAGCGTACTCTAGGCCATTAAGATAGAAAAATTTCCACGCCCGCCTTTTTTGCGGCTTTGCGCAAGTCGGTATCCAGCGTGGCAAGCGCAACGCCCTGACGCAAAGCCAGCTCAAGATAAGATGCATCATAAGACGATAATTTATATCGACGCGCCAGATTTAATGTGTTGTTCAGTGCGTGATGGCTACTTGCACTATCAACTTCAATGGCAATGCCAGCAAGCATTTCAAGGAAAGCTTCACTGCGAGCCTCAGTCACCAACGCTTGAGATTCGGCACGAGTGATAACATTCGCCACTTCCAACCCCCAAACTACAGGGACAATTGCCTGGGCGGATTTCAACTGCTCCAATACACTTCGAGCATAGCGCATATCCTGCGGCTTTCCATCGCCGAAAAACCAGCGCATCACCACGGAATTGTCGATGACAAAATTCATTTTCGACCTGCGTTAATGAGTGCTTTGACATCCACCCCGCGTATAGGATCGGTTTTCATCAAGGCTTTTATCTTCTCAATGCTGTCCGCTTTGTTGCGTGAAGTTTTGCTGACGCTAGGCACAAGGTCGGCAATCGCATCGCCACGATTGGTAATGGTAAAGCTTTTGCCTGCCTGTACTTGACGCAACAATTCGGGAAGCTTGGTTTTAGCTTGATAAGAGCCAACGGCAGTTTTCATTTCACACCTCATGCAAAATAATCAGTCAGACCAGCTTATAGACTAGATTGAGGGTCGTCAAACAAAATACTTAAGAGGAATCGTTACAACCCTAAAGCAGCACACCCCAGCCAACCAAAACATAACGTTCCAAGACATACAGCAAAGCAAACGCCAGCAGTAGATACACGCTTAGTTGCAAAACCTGTCTAGCGAATTTGAGGTAGCGGGCATCACGCTTTAAGATGGACATGGCAACGCTGAGTGCCAGCACTAGCACCACCAACACAACGAACAAACGCAGGATCAACATAGTTTCCCCGTTTCTG
>CANFCA010000127.1 GCA_947445045.1 Gallionellaceae bacterium | reverse complement strand
CAAAATAGGCAAAGGGCAAGACAACCCACTCGCATCAAATTCTTTATCAAAGTTCATATTCATCTCCTGCAAGTTATTAAAATTACCGCCAAACGCATTATAGGAATAATCTGCTTGCTACCGTCCATACCTACTAAGGGTATCAGCAATAACCCGTTGGGGTTATCCTTCAAACCAATACTTCTGACTCACTTATTACTTCTGGACTTGAGCGCTGCAAGATATCTCTAATCCAAATTTATTCGATGTCACTAAATTCAAAAGTCGCAATCGTGGGCGCTCGGTCGATGCGATACAAAACTATCAGCAAGCCTATGGTAGCGGCAAGCATGAAATGTGGCCCGAATAACCAAAACACCAATGGCACCAAAAAATAATATGCACGCATACCCAAACTGTAGAAACTACCGGCGCGATTAAGATGAGTTGCCACATGCGCTGGCGTGATCATTTTGTGATTCAACACCAGCGGAACGTTAATCATATACCCGACATGATTGAACACCCGAATCGCCATAGAAAAGCTAAAAAATGCCACAAATAGGTCAAGCATGAGACATAACAACTTCACCATCCATAGCACAGGGTTGACCTCCCCTAATGTATTGAGAACATGCCATGTAGCTTCAAGATTCCCACCCTGCCCACTCAGTGTGAGGACACCGATTATCATCAACACAGAGGTAGAAGCCAAAAAGGTGGCGGCCATAGTGGAATTACGCAACGTCTGCACAGCCAATACTGCATGCTTGTCTGCCCCCATGATGGTTTCAACCCATGCTGTCCGAGCAATTCTGTTAATTGCCTGCACTGTATAGGTTGGATCATCCTTGATTTTGTGACGCAAAAAGACATGGTACGCAATGATAAGCAACACACAAACCAAAAAACTGGCGAGATCATTCGTTGATGACATGAGTAGTTTTAGCGCATCCATACCTACATTAAACCAGAAACTGGTGAGTTTAATTGATGCAATTTCGATTCCTTAAGTTTGCTTACTCATGAATATTCACATCCTCGCATACACCACCAACGTTGACACAATTACTTACAGCGCACAAAAGGAAATCATGCGGAATGTTATTCACGACAATCTTGGCTCGCCATTTGGCAGTTTGCTTTGACACTCTGAAAAGATGCGCGCTTTGCACTTGCGGCAAATGTCTACATCTAACTTGGGGTATATTGGCTTAATCCAGTCCGACTTTGCTGGGAAAAAGCCGTTCTCTCCAATGTCATTCAATTTGTCTGACTTGCGTAAAAACTTGAATATGGAATCTTTACAACGGTAGAAATATAATCCACCACCCATTTTTCGCCTTCTGCGCGCTTCCTGTCCGAGCATCTCGGCACCCGCCACATCAATAAAGTTTATACCGCTGGCTATAACCATCACTGTTTTTTGGTTTGGATTGATCTCATCTATTTCCATCAATCCACTTCGCACATAATCAACCGCACCGAAGAAAATTGATCCATTAAGGCGAATAATACGAAACTGTGGGCATTCTTCGTGACCGTGTGCATCAATGAAATGGTAAGCACCCTCTTCCTTTGCGGGAACGGAAGGTTCAATGACAGGACGAGATACACGATACAAATAAAGCGACAACGACAGCAAGATACCGAAGAAAATCCCCTTCTCCAGATCAATCAATGTACCGATCATTGTGACGAACAACGTGACCGTTTCAGCCCGACTGGTACGGATGATAGAAAAGATGTGATGAAAATCAATCAAACCCCATGCGACCAGAAATAAAATTCCCGCCATCGCTGCCGTAGGGAGAAAGGAAGCTAAAGGTGCAACCAGCAGAAGAATAAGTATCAGAAAAATCGAGGCGTACACCGTGGCCAGAGGTGTCTGCGCTCCCGCCGCATAGTTCACGCCACTACGGTTAAACGAGCCGCAGGATGCGTAGCTGGAAAAAAAACTTCCCACCAGATTCGACAAGCCCTGCCCGATAAATTCCTGGTTGCCGTCGATGCGTTGTTCGGATTTCACTGCGATGGAACGTGAAATGGAAACCGCCTCAGTCAAAGCCAGCATAGTAACGACTAATGCAGGGAACAATACTTTGTGAATAGTCTCGTAGGAGAAATCAGGGGAAACAAAAGGTGGAAGATGCGCGGGTAATGCACCTACAGTTTTAATCAGTGTGGTCTCTGCGCCAACCTCGCGATTGACCAGATATGCGACCACACTTCCCAGCACCATCGCCACAATCATGTAAGGCAGCTTGGGGATGTAGCGCTTAGCCAGAATGCCCGTGGCAAGCGTAATAACACCGATAAGCGTGACATAAAAATTAATGTTGCCAATCTGTGCGATGGTCTGCTCAATCACCACATGGAAGGGTGCGCCGCGCACGATATTGATGCCAAGAAAATTCTTTACTTGGCTGGCGGCAATGAGCAATGCGGCACCTGCTGTAAAGCCAATGACTACAGTGTGCGAGATAAAATTGACCAGCACCCCCATACGCGCCATTCCCAAAATCAACTGGAACAATCCAGTCAAAAAGGTGAGTGTAATAACCATGCGAATAAACTCTGGTGAACCGGGATCGGCGAGCGGGCTGATGGCTGCGAACACTGCGATGGAAATCGCAGTTGTCGGGCCGGAGACAAGATGCCAGCTCGATCCGAACAACGCGGCAATGATCGCTGGCAACATCGCGGCGTACAAACCGTATTCTGGCGGCAATCCAGCGATGGTGGCGAATGCCACCCCTTGCGGCAACACGATCATTGCACCCGTGATACCGGCAATCAGGTCGGCACGGGTGGTGGTGCGATCCACCAAATGCTTCCACTGCATGAACGGAAGCAGATGGTATAACCAGTATTTGCGCGAGCGATGAGTCTTCAAAATACTTTGCTCAACCTATGGTCTGATAGTAAATATTTTGCGGGTGATTCGCCTGAGCAAAGAAGAACCAGCGCTCAGCCAACAGCCCGATGTACTGAAGTATAAACGCAACGCCGAGCAATACGAGTGAAGACATACCCAACGCCAGCAAGATCAACGGAACAACAAATACCAATATCAGGAAAGTTGGCTTGATTGTACGCATGAATGCAGCACTCTTGCCGTGGAAAAATTCGCGCGTATTGAATGTGCCGCCCATGGCACCCATAGAGCGTTGCACGATATGCGGATGCTTGATGCCGATAGCGGTTTGTATTGTCGACTTAGGCTTCAAGTGCGCGTTGCGCACCAACGACGTGCCGCGTCCAATGAAAGCCAGCAGCGTGATGATCATCGCCCAGCCGGCAAAAAAATCTGATTGATCCGGCGCAGCCGAAGCCGAATAGAATGCCGCGAGTATGAAACCCGAAGAACCACCGAGCAAGATGTAATTGATTACCGTCAAAGGTGTATGCCATTCGCGCAAAAAACGCAGACAAGCGTAAATCATTCCGGTGCAGATGAACAACGCAAACGACAACAACGTGCCGACGACACCCAACACGGCTGACAAGTCAATCAACAGGCCTCCCGGCAGCGTCACCACTTCGGGGTTGTAGCCAGACAAATGTGCTGCACCATAGAGAAACACCACGCCCATGAATGCAGGCAATACAATGACTTCACGCGACAACCATGAGGTGCGCCATTGCGTGGCGGAACGCCAAGCACGCTCCGGTCGACCTAGATGGAAGAACGATGCAATCAGACCGCCGATCAAAAACAGCAATGCCAATACGCTGCCATAACCGTAAAATGCGTTGGACTGCATCGGCAACAATCCGAACAACGCATACGACTGATGTGTGAATAAGGCGAGAAACAAACCTTGTCCCGCACCGATTAACGTCGTTAGAAATATTACTGAGAAAGCTGGTTTCATAGGGGTAGTTTCAAGTTAAATTGCATTGTTACCAAGCCGACGCGTCATCCATCGATGGCTCGCCCTTGCCCGGTTTAGGCAACTGACCATCCACTTTGAGCGGATTATCAGCGCGCTCCAGTTCATCTTCATGAATCTTGAGCTTGGTCTTGCGACGCGGCAAATAATGATTGGCGGGATGTGTTCCCCACTCCGGCATCAGCGCGTAACCTGCGCTTTCGCGGATTGCCTTGGACACCACCGACTCTTCATCATGCACATCCCCAAACAGACGCGCGCTGGTCGGACAAGCCAATACGCACGCCGGCTTACGGTCACGTTCGGGTAACTTGGTATCGTAGATTCGATCCACACACAAGGTGCATTTCTTCATCACCTGTTGCTTTTCATCGATCTCGCGTGCGCCATAAGGACACGCCCAAGTGCAATACTTGCAACCAATACACTTGTCGTAATCCACCAGCACGATGCCATCCTCTTTGCGCTTGTAAGATGCGCCAGTCGGACATACCGGCACGCACGGCGGGTCTTCGCAATGCAAACAGGATTTCGGGAAATGCACGGTTTCGCTATTGGGATATTGCCCGACCTCGAAAGTTTGCACGCGATTGAAGAATGTCCCTGTGGGGTTGGCATCGTAAGGATTTTCGTCGCACAACGGCCCTGCCGATCCGGAAGTATTCCATTCCTTGCAACTGGTCACGCAAGCATGACAGCCGACGCATACATTCAGGTCGATAACCAAAGCAAGTTGGGTCATTTTGCACCACCCTTCTTCTTGCTGCCACCAAAGTAGGCCAGCCAACTTGGATGTTCTTTCATACCCGGATATTTTTTCATGGGTTCGAATTGCGGTGAAGTCTGTTCCGGTTCACCCGGTTCCGCTTTGTAGATACGCACACGCACGTCGTACCAAGCTGCTTGGCCAGTGATAGGATCGGAATTGGAATACCGCTTGCCCTCTGCGTGCTCTGGCAACTCTTCCGAGATGACATGGTTAAGCAAAAAACCTT
>CANFCA010000126.1 GCA_947445045.1 Gallionellaceae bacterium | reverse complement strand
GATGTAGTCTCCGCGATCAAACCATACCCATTGACTATCATTTGGGCGGTGCGCGTAAGATAAACGCAAGTCGGTATCACGGGTGTTAGCGACCAGACCCGTTGCTTGGCGCAGGGTGTAGCCTGCCGCCAAATTACGACCCGCATCAAGGCTGCGTTGTGTACCCAGTTGCAGATTACGCTGATGATCATCACTGGCATTACGCAATTCGATACGCCCATTCGCGCTCCATAATTTGTCGTTGTACGCACCACCGATTGCAGACGCGGTGTAGTCGGCAGACGTAGAAGGCAAGTTGGTTGAGCCGCTAGAACCAGAAGCTAAAGGCGTATTCAAGTTGAGCGATGTCGCGGTGTTTTTCAGCGTGTGGGTGCGATCCAAGCTGAAGTCAGTCTGCCAATGCTCGTTGATTTGCCAGCGCTGTAACACGCCGAGGTTGCTGTAGATACGTTCAGAATCGTTGCTGGTATTGCCGCCTACTGAAGCTGACATTTCACCGCCTGTCCAAGGTTGGGTACGCAAACCAAAGCGTGAGGTGTTGGCAGCAATTTTTTCGCCACGGGCAAACTCTTGTTCAGCAAACATTTTGGTTTGTTCAGTGAGTTTGTAATCTGTTCCCAATATGGCGCGATTTGGCATGTTCGCGCTACCTGCGGTGCCGCTGGTGAATTCACCCGCACCATGCAAAGTGAGCTTTTTGTTATCGGTGATGTAGCTTGCGCCCGTGATAACTTGGTTGCTTTGACTGTCTCCGCCGGCAGCGGGGAGGCGTTGATCTTGAGCAGTGCGGGCACCGTAATAGGCATTGAAGTTGTCAGTGATGCGATTTTCCACACGGCCTTCTAACACGCTATTTTTCGTGTCATTACTCAAGTTGGTTTGTTGGTAAGCCTGTGCTTGAAGTTGTGTCTTATCAGAAAGTTTTAAGCGACCATCCACACCCATTTTGCGTGTCGCCACTTCTGATGCGGCTTGCTGACCCACTTGTCCCAATACAAAGCCGCTTTGTTGTTGGCGCACATAAGCATTGGCATCCCACTGATCTTCATGATGGGTGACTTCTCCCAACCAAGCATTGCCGCTGTTCGCCACACCTGCGCGGTCTTGATTGGTGGATGCAATTTCACCACGCAACTTGGTTTGCTCGTTCAACTGCATTGTCGCGTCCAGACCTTGTAAGTTGCCCGTTGCACCGACTGTGCCGTCATGGATTAACGTCGCGCCAACTTCAACTTGAGGCATAGGTTTGAAGCTACCGCGTCCACCCGCAGTCATTTTGCTTTCGGCTGGATCAGCCGATTCATATTCCGCCACGATGTAAGTCGGGTTGAGATGACTATCGCGTGAATTGATCGGCTCGCGGAAAGTTAGCGTGCCTTTGTCATAATCCAAATCGTAGTCCAAGTAGCGCGTGAGATTTTGCACGCTGACGATATTTTGCGATTGGAATCGGTCACGCGTTTCGATGCGGATTTTGTCGGAGTTAATCATCAAATTACCGCGCGATAATTTGTACACGCCCGATGTACCGTTACCTGGAATTTCATCCTTCAAATAGGCTTGTGCGGTTTGCGAGGCGAATGCCGTATAGCCGAATTGGTCACCTTTGTACGCACTCTTCACGCCGTTTAATGTGCGGCTGTAACGCGATAATTCTGTCACGCTAAGACCTGTGTCGTAATCACCAAACATCGCATAGAACTGTTTGCGTTCCAGCTTTACATACAAGCGACTGGACGAAGCCGCATCATATCCGGCCTGCATCGCATCGGCATACAGTGTGTAGTATTGCGTTGGGTCAATAGCTTGTTTGAGCAACTTGTTGCCAGTCTGCTTGGAGGTTTCGTAAGCCAAGGTCAGCAGGTAGTCGCCTTTGATGCTGCCTTTGGCGTAGAAGGCAAGCTTGTTGCCATCGAATAATTCTTTGTCTGCATCGGCAGCTTGCAGGGCTTGTATGTTCCCCGATAAAGTTTTCTGCCCGATTGTACCTTCGGCAAAGCCCACCAAAATCCAATCCCGCTGACCCGCTTCTAACCACGCGCGTAACTCTTGTTTGCGGGTATCATTAAAGTTGAAATTGAGTATCGCTTCGCCCGATTGCGTGGTTGGCTCCAACTCAATCATCGCCATACCATCGCTCATTACTTCAAAGCGCGGCTTGCCGCCTAAGTTGCCTGACAAGGGATCGCGGGTGATGGCTTCGTGACGATTGAAGGAACGATAGGGTTCGCCCAATAAAAATTCGCCATTAATACCGCGACGCACGGGCACGCCGTCTTTGTCGAGGAAGCGCACCGCGACGATAGGACGGGTTTTTCCATCAGCAATCAAGCGTGATTGGGATGCTACAAGCTCAACGTGGTCTGGCGTGGCAGCAAAGTGAATATTGCGCACCGTGCGATTCGCTACTGTGCCATCGGCATTAGTCACCACCAACTCAACTTTGTTATCGCCTTCTTTGACAGGCACCGCGCGCCAAGTGCTTAATGACACGCTGCGTTCAGCATTCATTTTCGCGCCGTCAAATAATAATGCGTTTACTGGCTCACCATTCACCGTCAATGCCAAATGTTGTTGAGGCAAATGCTTAACCGCCATGTTCATCACGGGTAAGTTCGGGTGAAAACTTTCTTGTGGATGCAGCCACTCAACGCCCGGCTGTGCTGAAGCTAACCACACTTCATCGTAAGGCATCTTCTCCATCAACTGCGTTGGGTCGTCATCATTCGTGGCTTTGGCAGGGCGGCTATCAGCAGCTTCGACCAACACATCGGCGGATGTGCCTGTGCTAGTAGGCGCATGGTTAATCACGTCAACTTGTGCGATCGGTAAATTTTTTCCAGGCTGCCCTAGCGTGGTGTAACGCATCATCGATTTCAGCGTTGCGCGAGGCCCAACGCCATCAATCGCAATCGTATATTGATCTTGCCAATGCGCCGGACGCGCTTGACTGCGGAAGGTGAGAATGTTGGAACTGCTGTCTGGATCAGCAATGCTTACGCCATTTAGCTTTGCGCTACCAGGCACGTAAACAGTGCCTTCCGGCAAGATCAGGGTAGTTGAATAGCCCGTTACTTCGGTGCTGCTGACAATTGATATGGATGCAATCGTCAAATCTCGGTCGGTATGTGTGCTCAGGGTTTGTGACAGACGTAAGGCAATCGGTGCTTTTTTCTGTACATGGAAATCAGCACGCCACAACGCACCGGGGTGCAAGTTTACGAACTGTGAATACATACGCCCAGCGAAGCGATCATTGTTTTCGCAAGCGACCACTTCATAATCTTTAGGCAGTGAATCCAAATCTAACTGGACTACGTGCGTACCTGCGCGAACGTTATCGACATGCCAACGACCTTCGCTATCCGATAACGCGTAAGTACCGTCTTCCAAAACGATGCGTGCATTGGCTAAACCTTTGTCGTCATTCTCAACTTGGTCATCGCATGAACCGTCAACTACGCGACCAATCAAAATAGTTTTATTGCGGAACAAGTCTTCTCGCACCACCACGCTGGCTCGCGCAGTGTTCGATGTTGTAGCGCCAATCGCTGTAGCGGTGTTTTCTGCCGTACCCATGTGTGCCGCCGGTGTGACTTGCAGCACATAACGAACTACGGCTGGGCTGGTTGCACCAGATAGGTTAAAAATCAGCGTGCTTGCATCAGCCGCAATCACGGGGTCAGCTATCGCCACGCCGTTCAATCGTGCTGATCCTTTTTGATAACGGAAGCCAATAGGTGGGCGATCTACAATATTCGCTGTAATGGTTGAAGCGGCACTGATGGTAAGTGTGTAAGGAATAAAATCTCCTGTGCTGACCACAGATTTTTCAGCCGTTTTAATAATACTTAACACCGCGCTGCTGGCATCCAATGGAATATCAAGCTTCAGTGCGGGCCCCCATAAAGTGAACAATCCCCCATAAGAACCGCCTGCAGTGGCAGGTGTACCAGGACTGCCCAAGATGATAGGTTTAGCAGCAGGCGTGCCAACAAGGGCGGGTAAGCTGGCAAAGGGTTTTGTCGAAATTACATGCCCAGCGGGTGGTGCAATCACTAATCTATACGTACCTGCAGGTACAAGCGGAAAGCGGAAACCACCGGGAACAGCTATAGCATCGCAAGTACTACCGTCTGTATTGAAGGTTGGGGAGCCGGAAGTAAGTGGTTGAGCCAATATCTTTACGCCGTCATCGCAATACACAGTAGCTGGCGCGTTTGTACTATCGACCAAGCTGATGCTTGCACCAGAAATTGGTGCGCCAGTGCTTGAATCGAACACGATACCGTATGGGTCAATCAAACCGCTGCTGGAGCTGGCTATCGTTCCCGTGCCGCAATCAGAATGAGTAAATTCGGCTTTGATAGTTTCGTTATGTGCTGTGATGTTGATGTTGCCATCATATGGTGTCGCTGTTGTGCCGAGCGAAAACGTGGTGGGGATTGCACCCGCAAATACCCCACTGGAAATATCAGTTTCAGTAAGTTGTATGACTTCAGAATCTCCGCCGATAGACGTGGTTAAAGTGACGTTGATAGTGTCTTTCACCAAGCCATTGGTATTTCCGTCATAGCTTTCTACACGTACAAAAATCGGCTCGTTACGCGAGAATGCAGAAATAGGATTACCCGACGCATCGGTGAGTTTCGTCAGTAATAAAGTGCTTGGCAGTGCTGTAGGAGAAGCTGCATTTAACAGCGTTGGATTTGCTTGGGGTGTCAAAGTCCCCGCAGCTGAACCGCTTGCATACTGGCTGGTTTGCACGGCCACATTGAAAGCGCTTGGTGCGCTACCAGCACGAGCGGCAGGTATGTGCTGCAGTAAATCAATCTTAATGCCTTGCGCAAAACAGCTCGTGGTATTAACAGACATTGAACCTGTGCGAGTAAAATTGACCGCTCCG
>CANFCA010000125.1 GCA_947445045.1 Gallionellaceae bacterium | reverse complement strand
TTTAAGTCTCACTCTTTTCGAGAAAACACCGCTCGATCAATTGGTTAAAAATATGGAGCCACAAATAGATACGCAACAAGATAATAACCAAATGAATTTATTCAATTAAATGTACGGACACCAATGCTATTTGGTCTAAATCTGATAGGCGCAGTTTTACAATGATTTTTCCCCAGTGTGCGGTAAGTTTTAATTATTAGAGGCAATCACGAGCCATATTATTGCCCATATCTTTATATGCCAAAAACTTCAGGTATATGTTAATCTGCACATATGAACAAGGTGCGGTTTGAGTGGGATGCGGATAAGGATGCTGAGAACCAGGAAAAGCATGGTGTGTCATTTTCTCTGGCACAGTATGCCTTCGCTGATCCCAACCGTGTAATCGCTGAAGACATTGCACACAGCAAAACCGAGAAACGCTTCTTTTGTTTTGGCGAGGTGGACGGTGGCATACTCACTGTGCGCTTTACGTATCGCGGCGGAATGATTCGAATCATTGGGGCAGGTTACTGGCGGAAAGGCAAAGCAATTTATGAAAACAAAAATTAAATATACCAACGAACCTATTGAGGCTAAAGTTGTTATGGATTTTCTGCCGCCACCCGAAGAGCTTGCATTCCGAGAAGAGGGCGTAAAAGTTACTATTGCACTGAGTAAGAAGAGTGTCGATTTCTTCAAGTCTGAAGCTTCAAAGCATCACACGCAGTATCAACGCATGATTCGGAAGCTTATCGATACTTACGTTGATAGTTACGCAGAACCTTTAACGCATCGAGCAAGCGGGGCGTCGCAAAAGCGTGGCGCTCCCTAACTTTTAAAGTTAAGTCAGAAAATATTTTTGGCCTGGCGATAAGATTTATCACTTCGGGCAATTCAACTTTGAATTAGAATAGGCGTACTTCGACCGTAGCCAAAACGTAGCTACGGTCGAAATATGCTTAAGTATTGACGCGCTGTTTGTGGCTGTTTCAAAAACTATGCGGGTGAGGCAAGGCATTGATAATAAATACTTTAATTAAAGGGTGGACTGACTAATAATCCTTTGGTCGAAGGTTCAAGTCCTTCCAGACCCACCACTAAAAATGACTTAGGCATGAACACCTAAGTCATTTTGCTTTCTTGGACGGCGTACAATTTGTAATAAATTTGTGAGATGTATTCTGCAACTATTTTGCAAAATACAGTCCAACATTGCCTTTGATAACTAGGGAATGTAATGCGTTCAATTTGGATGATGATTGTGATACTTGCTACTGTCTCTGGGTGTGGAGAAAGTAGGAACTCGTCAGAATCTAGCGCAACTTCGACTGCACAAATTCAGACGTATTCCCTTTCAGGAAAAGTGCGCAACATTCGACCTGGGACAACAGTGGTATTGCAGAATAATAAAGGCGATAACATTTCTATCGCAGCGGGTGCGACGAGTTTTATTTTCCCGACTAAAGTCGGGACGGGCGTGGGCTATGACATCAGAATTTATAGCCACCCGCAACAAACTTGTAAAATTTATCACGGTAAAGGAACGGTTTCCACTGCTGATAAAACCGACGTTATTCTCGAATGTACCAGCCCAGGCTATGAGTTATTCGTTAGTCCATCCGACGATTTTATCGGAGCACTTTTGTTGGACGATGAGTTCGTGGTGCCCGTGAATGGCAGATTAAAAGAGAGTGTTGAGGCGGATCCAAGCAATGAATGCGGAGATCAAATTGAGTCCAACAAGGCACTAAAAGTGTTGAACGAGAAGATAAGGCAAGAGCAAGTAAATGCCCCGAATGTTGCTATTAAGTTAAAGCAGAAAGCAATTTTTTTAGCAGTAGCTGAAGTTAAAAAATGCAAGGTATTGGGCGATGAATGGCGTAAAGAAAATTACCCCCCACAAATAATTTCTTTAGTAGACAAAAGCTATTCAGACGTAATTGCTTTAGCCATAAAGCTTTACATAAATAAGGTTAACTACAACGACTATGAAAAAAAGAATCTAGGAATACATAAAAATTTTACTTCCAAGGTGAAGGCAGTAATCAAGAAAATAGGTAGCCAACAGGATGCGGCCGGTAAATTGAAAGATATTGCCTCTCAGCAGGAAGTTGAGAAGCAACGGTTGGAATCATTAGCGCAACAAGAAATTGAGATGCAGAAAGCTCAGAAACCTCAATTAGAGGTGTTGGAAAATCCAGAAGAAGAGCGAAAGAAATTGGCTGAAGCGAGACGTTTAGCTGAATTATCGTTGCAGCAAGAAGATCAGATGCTGCAAGCTGAAGAGCAGCGAATAAAAGAATCAGAGCAGAATAAAAAATTTCAGTTAGAGCAAGAAAAATATTTTCAACGGATGGATCAGCGTCAGCAAATGGATCGAATGCGTTAAACTGAGCCTATATCCCCTTATAGTTTGAGGCGCGTTGATTTGAACCCTAAGTTGTCCGTGAGTGCGCTTCGCCGCAAGGCGCGTCTTGAAAGCCTTTCCGCGATTGAATTTCCTGCCGATTTACCCGTTGTTGCTAAGCGTGAGGACTTGGCGCGCGCTATTTCGGACAATCAAGTTATCATTGTGTGTGGCGAAACGGGTTCGGGTAAAACTACCCAATTACCTAAAATTTGTTTAACGCTGGGACGTGGTGTGCTGGGGTGCATAGGTCACACCCAACCGCGTCGCGTGGCAGCGCGTACTGTTGCGACGCGCATCGCGTTCGAGTTAAAAACCGAACTGGGTGGCGCGGTCGGTTACAAGGTGCGCTTCAACGATAAAGTCTCTGCGGATACCAGCATCAAGCTGATGACCGACGGCATTTTGCTCGCCGAAATTCACAGCGATCCACTTCTCAAAAATTACGACACGATCATCATCGATGAGGCACATGAGCGTTCGCTCAACATCGATTTTTTGCTTGGTTATCTAAAGCACTTATTGCCGCGCCGCCCTGATCTCAAGCTCATAATTACTTCTGCCACGCTGGACGCTGATCGCTTCGCCAAGCATTTCGGTGCGGTGGTGATCGAAGTTTCGGGGCGCAGCTATTCAGTTGAGACGCGTTATCGTCCGCTGCAAGTCAGTGAGGAAGGCGAAGCACAGGATGTGCCTCAAGCGGTGAGTAGCGCACTGGATGAATTGGCGGCAGGCGGATTGCGTGGTGATGTGTTGGTGTTTTTGCCTGGGGAGCGCGAGATACGTGATACCGCTGAAGTGTTACGTAAACACCATCCCAAAGGAATCGAAGTGTTGCCGTTGTTCTCACGGCTATCTGCCGCAGAGCAAGATAAAGTGTTCAAAACAGGTGGTCAGCGGCGCGTGGTATTGGCCACCAATGTGGCGGAAACTTCGCTTACTGTGCCCAACATCGGTTATGTGATCGACTGTGGATTGGCGCGGGTCAATCGTTACAGCATTCGGCAAAAAGTCGAGCAGTTACACATCGAAAAAATTTCGTGGGCCGCAGCCAATCAGCGTGCGGGACGTTGTGGTCGCGTGATGAGTGGCGTATGTGTGCGCTTGTATGAAGAGGCGGATTTTATTCAGCGCGATGAATTCACCGACCCGGAAATTTTTCGCGTCTCGCTCGCTACTGTCATCCTGCGTATGAGTGCGCTGGAGTTGGGCGATATCGCTGAGTTCCCATTCATTGAGCCACCCACGCCGCGCATGATTGCCGATGGTTATCAGTTGCTCGCCGAACTCGGCGCGATAGACGAAGCGCGACAACTCACCAAGCTGGGACACGAGCTCGCCAAGTTACCGCTAGACCCAAAAATAGCACGCCTTTTACTGGCTGGACGACAATACTTTTGCCTCACCGAAATTCTCATCATCGCTAGCGCGCTATCAGTGCAAGATCCGCGTGATCGGCCTATGGATAGGCAAGAAGCCGCCGATGCCGCGCATAAACGATTCACCGATGAGCGTTCGGATTTTTTTGCCTATATCAAAATCTGGGCTTGGTATGAGCAAGCATTGGCGCACAAACAATCCAATCGTTTGCTGATGGAAGAATGTCGCCGTAATTTTTTGTCGCCGCTGCGTTTGCGTGAATGGCGCGAACTGCATCAACAGTTACACGGACAAGTCGCCGAGATGGGTATGCGCAGCAATGAAAAGCCTGCCACCTACGAACAAATCCACAAAGCTTTACTGTGCGGGCTGCTCGGCAACATCGGCATGAAGAGTGTCGATAGCAATGAATATCTGGGTGCGCGCGGCATCAAGTTTTTCATCGCATCCAATTCGGTGTTGGCGAAAAAAGGCAGTAAGTGGGTGATGGCGGGTGAGCTGATTGAGACGAATCGTTTGTATGCACGCTGCATGGCGCGCATTGAGCCAGAGTGGTTGGAAGAGGTTGGCGCGCATCTTATCAAACGACATTATTACGATCCACACTGGGAAAAAAAGCCTGCGCAAGTTACTGCTTACGAGCGCAGCACGCTACATGGCTTGTTGTTGAACACCAAGAAGCGCGTGCATTACGGGCCGATGAATGTGGCGGAATCGCGTGAGATTTTTATTCGTCAGGCGTTGGTGGGCGGCGAATTTGAAACACGTGCACCGTTCTTTCAGCACAATCAAAAATTGATCGCTGACATTGAAGCGTTGGAACACAAAGCGCGTCGCCCCGATGTGTTGGTGGATGATGAATTGATCTTCGCTTTTTATGACAGTCGCATACCTGCTGACCTTCACAACGGCGCGAGCTTTGACGCGTGGCGCAAACAGGCTGAACGCGCCGATGCAAAATTGCTGTATCTGAAAAAAGACGACCTGATGCGCCACGAAGCGGCAGGCATCACTACCGATCAATTTCCACCGCAGTTGAAGATAGATAACGTCAGCTTCGCTTTGAGTTACAACTTTTCACCGGGCAAGAACGACGACGGCATCACCCTCACCGTGCCGCTGGCGCTCATCAATCAAGTGGT
>CANFCA010000124.1 GCA_947445045.1 Gallionellaceae bacterium | reverse complement strand
GATTTTTATCGGGTAGAAATCGCATTTCCGTATGTCGTGAAGGAGCTTATATGAGTGCAGTGCTTCAACTAGCCTTACGCGTTTTCATCGTGGACGACGAGCCGCCGGCGCGGAATCGGCTGCGTGATTTATTGAATGATTGCAATGCGCAGTTGCCCCTTGATATTGTAGGTGAGGCAAGCAACGGGCAAGAGGCGTTGGATATGTTGCTGAACACGCCTACCGACGTGGTGCTTTTGGACATCAGAATGCCGCAAATGGATGGCATCGAGCTTTCACGGCATTTGCAAAAATTGTCTAAACCGCCTGCGATTATTTTCACCACTGCTTATGATGACTACGCGATTAAAGCCTTCGAATTGCACGCCATTGATTACCTACTTAAGCCGATACGGCTAGGTAGACTATTTGAAGCACTTACGCGCGCACGCGATTCTGTACCTGTGCAAACCGAAGTGCTGCGCGATTTATTGCCAGAACCGCGTAAAAATCTATCGGTACACGAGCGCGGGAAAATTATGCTAATCCCCATAGAACAAGTGTTATATCTACGCGCAGAACTTAAATACATCACCATCCGCACAGCGGAACGTGAACATCTCATCGAAGAATCTTTATCAGCATTAGAGACAGAGTTTGCCGCACGCTTCGTGCGCATCCACCGCAATTGTTTAGTGGCAAAAGAAGCGATCGAGGGATTTGAGCGGGGTGGTGACGACAACGCAGAAAGCGCAGGATGGAACGTTAAGTTAAAAGGCCTAGATGAAAAGCTCGCCATTAGCCGACGACAGCAGCATATTGTTAAGGAGTTTAGTTAGTTTTTCGGACTTTACTCGCCCGCATCTCACCAGTTTTCAGGTTTGTCATTCCCGCTTTCGCGGGAATGACGGAGTTATTCGGTTCAATGAACAACCTCTCTTCAAAGGACAATCATGAAAAACCTTTCCCTCCTCATCGCAATATTGGCACTCGCCCTATCCGCCTGTAACAAAAAACCAGCCGATACCCCAGTCGCACAAACGACTGCTGTTTCAAAAATAGACTTCATTTCTCCTGCAGATGGCGCAAAGTTGGATGCCAAAGCAAATACTCAGCTGGACTACAACATCACACTTGGCGAAGATGAAGGCGATCATGCGCACATCTATGTTGATGAGCGACGCGTCGGCATGTTGCGTCAGATGCAAGGCAATTTCGTGCTTTTCCCCTTAGATGCAGGGGCGCATGAAATCTGTATCAAAGTGGTCAATAGCACCCACATGCCCAACGGTGTATCGCGCTGTATTAAAGTGACGGCGGAGTAGTGATAAAGTCTTGACTTGTGGAACGCTACGCTATACAGTTAAAGCGTGATTAAGACATTCAGGCACAAAGGGCTAAAAGCCTTCTATGAAACTGGAAGCAAGGCGGGCATACAACCTCGACATGCTGCAAAGTTGGAACGTCAATTGATTCGTCTCAACATCGCAAAAGACGCTAGTTATATGAATATGCCAGGCTGGAACTTACATCCACTGACAGCCAATCTTGAGGGGCATTATTCAATAGGGGTGAACGGCAACTGGCGCATGACCTTCACCTTTGACGGCGAGGATGCCGTGTTAGTTGATTACCAAAATTATCATTAGGAGAAAATAATATGAGCAAAATGCGCAACCCACCTCACCCTGGCGCAACATTACGAGAAGATGTTTTGCCCGCATTAGGGCTAACCGTTACCGATGCCGCCAAACAGTTAGGCGTTACTCGTGCTGCCTTGTCCCGCGTACTCAACGAACATGCAGCAATATCCCCCGCAATGGCACTCCGCTTAGAAGGTTGGCTGGGTGTGGAGAATGGCGGGCACGCCGATGCGTGGATTGCACAACAAGCGGAATACGACCTTTGCCAAGTACGCAAAGCAGGCTTGCCAAAAGTGCAGCGTGCGCAGTTGATAGCGGCATAACGACAGCGAATTCAAATTAGCCCTAACACTTTATTTTGAGAAGCAGGTTTAGCGTATCGCGTTGTATTAAAGTGACGGCGGAGTAAACTTTTGCGCAATAGAAGAATGGCTGAGCTTCTCCGGTTGTTTGATATACTCAAACTTGGTTTTATATGCCAAGCTTCACTTTTTTGAAGGTGTAGTTCAAACGCAGCCACTTAAAGTTCTAGAGCTACTTAACCAGAATCATTTGTTTTAAGGAGAAATAAAATGACACAACCAACTTCCCGTTTTATGTGCTGGACTAGCCGTATGGTAATTGTCAGCTTGGTCACGATGGGTTTGCCGTTGCAATCAGCTTTTGCAGGTATGGTGGAGACAGATCAAGCCATTACCCATGAACTGGCGGGGCAAGACCGCGCTAAAATTGTCGCTTTTATTGACCGTGAAGACGTGCTTGCGCAATTGCAATTGAAAGGCGTGACAGCGGGAGATGCGAAAATGCGAGTCGCTGCGCTAACCGACGATGAGGCACACAAGATAGCCGGAAAATTAGACCACATGCCTGCGGGCGGAGATGTTCTTGGTTTGCTATTTACAGTATTCATCGTGTTGCTAGTGACCGATATTCTCGGATTCACCAAGGTGTTCCCATTCACCCGTTCAATTAAACGATAATTTATGACTATCCGAAACGCCCGCTTTCTAGTGGGCGTTTTTCTTTTGTGCTTGGGTGCGTGTGCCAGCCCACCGCAGATGCGCACGTTGTTGGGTTCGCCACCCGTCGCTTTACCTAAGCATGTTGAACTCACCGAAGTACCCTTTTTTGCGCAAGAGGCATATCAATGCGGCCCAGCTTCGCTGGCAATGTCGTTGAATGCTGCCGGTATATCTGCGACACCAGAAATGCTCAAGCCGGAACTTTATTTGCCAAATCAGCATGGCAGTCTTCAGGTTGAAATGTTGTCTGCCACAAGACGACACGGCGCAATCGCCTATCAATTAGCACCCTCATTAAGTGATCTGCTGCGAGAAATCGCAGCCAGAACACCTGTTGTCGTACTGCAAAATATGGCCTTTAGTTGGTACCCCGTTTGGCATTACTCAGTGGTGATAGGCTACGATCTTGACCGTGCAGAAATCATCCTACGCTCAGGACTAGAGCCGCGACAAATATTGCCCATGAGGACATTTGAATACACTTGGGCACGTAGCGGATACTGGGCGATGGTTACATTGCCACTAGGTAAAATTCCGGAGGTTGCTGAAGAGAAGTCCTATATTTCTGCGATCAATGCACTTGAGAAAATCAGTGATACCGGAAATGCTCAAATCGCTTATGGAGCAGCATTGAATCGGTGGCCGAAAAATCTCACCGCACAAATAGGCTTAGGAAATATCGCCTATCGCTTGCATGATTTAGATCAAGCTGAGCAAGCTTTTCGCTCTGCCACTATTGATCATCCCGACTCAGTTGCCGCTTTTAATAACTTGGCGCAAGTATTATCCGATCAGTTGCGCTATGAAGAGGCACTCGGAGTCGCTCAACAGGCAGTGAGTTTGGGGGGGGCGCTAGCACCGATAGCCCAAGAAACGTTGGTTGAAATTGAAAATAGAATGAAGAAATAATTTTTTGCAAAATTGCACAGTTGCTCAACTGTTATGGAGTTCGTTCTTTTTAAATTAGCCCCCAACCCTTAGAGCTTGTATCAAAGAGCTAAACATCACACAAATACCACTACAGTCACCCAGTGAATTAAAGTTACAGTGGAGGAGCAGTACTGCTAGTTGTTGATTTAGTTTAAGCTCACAAGTAGTATTCGATAGCGTAGGCATTATGCTTCGCACGACGCATGGCGAGTGAAATACATCACAGCCCAAAAGAAGTTTGCGGCGTTTTAACTAAAAACGATTAAATGGGGAAGAAGAATGAAAGTTATTTATGTAACCGCGCTGATATTGGCATCTGCTTTGACGGGTTGTTCAACAATCCTTAATGAAAAAACTCAAGCTGTTAATGTTTCCTCTTCGACTGGTGTCGAAATTAAAGGAACGGTCGATGGCATGCCCTTCAAGGCTCCAGGGGTGGTTAATTTGGTGCGCGAGAATAAAAATAAAGTTTTTGTAACTGAAACTGAAGGTTGCGCCAGAGAAACTGTAGCGGAAAAATCTGTTGATTCTAAGTTCTTCATTAACATTTTAAGTGGTGGTGCGTTTGGCTCGACAACCGATTACTCCTCCGAAAAAATGTGGAAATACAATGAAAATGTGGTTGTTGCCTGCAAAAAATAATGCAATTTCATAGAAGCATTAGAAAAAGCGGCTTGATTGCCGCTTTTTTTTTACAGACGTTGTTGGCTTCGGCAAGCGGCGCAGAAATTTCTGGGGTAAGTACTTTAAAAGTATCTGATCGTTTGAAGGCAGTAGCTATGTCTGCAAACCTTTATCAATTACCTGTCTGGTCTGGTCTGGTGCATGTAAAAAATGGTCACGCCAATATCGAGGATAGTAATTTTTTACTAAGCCTACCCAATTTTTCGCTGGCAAATGAGTTGCAAAAAACGATCGATTATTTGTATCAAGGTGAGCTTACCAATGTGTGTCGTTTCCCAGCGCGTTATCTGTGGTTGCGACAACAACTGGATGCACCAGAGCTACCACTAGACTCATGTTCAGATATTGTTGAGTTTCGTCAAAAAGCCCCTCTGGATGAAATCTCACTGATATTTGCCAGCGAAACAATAGCACAGCCAGCAAGTATGTTAGGACATGCGTTCTTAAAATTTAGCGGTATAGATGAACAGGGCCGGGTAGTTAGTCATGCTATCTCGTTTTATACGGATATAGATACATACAACATACCCAAGCTTTTTTTCGACAGCTTGGTAATCGGGAAAAAGGGTTTTTTTAGTCTTTCCCCATATTATGAGAAACAGCAACGGTATGTGGACGAAGAGCAGCGTAATGTATGGGAGTACCCGCTAACCTT